>JACCXV010000373.1 GCA_013696835.1 Gemmatimonadota bacterium
GCGGGCCGCTGGTGCGCGATCCCGACCTGCTGCCCGTGCTCCGGAAGGTGGAGGCGGGAGAGCGGCTCGGCTTCGACGATGGGCTGAGGCTCTTCCGCTCGCCCGATCTGCTGGGCATCGGGCGCATGGCCGCCGCGGCCAACGAGCGGAAGAACGGCGACCGCGTGTGCTTCATCCTCAACAAGCACATCAACCCGACCAATCGCTGCGTCGCCTTCTGCGACCTGTGCGCATTCGGCGTGCACCCCAGCAAGGCGCCGAACGCCTATACGCTGCGCATCGACGAGATCGTCGGCCAGGTCGAGCGCCTGCGGGAGATGGGGGTCACCGAAGTGCACATGGTCGGAGGCATGGTGAAGGACGTGGCGCTGGACTTCTTCCTCGAGCTGCTGCCGCGGATGAAGGCGGCCTATCCCGAGCTTCACATCAAGGCTTTCACCGCCATCGAGATCGACATCTACGCGCGCTGGGCGAAGCTCTCGCACGACGAAGTCCTGCGGCGCCTCGTCGAGGCCGGGCTGGGATCGATGCCCGGAGGCGGTGCGGAGATATTCGATCCCGAGATTCGCGCCATCCTCTGCGATCACAAGTGCGACGCCGCGACCTGGCTCTCCGTGCACCGCACCGCGCACGGCCTGGGGCTGCGCTCGAACGCAACCATGCTCTACGGTCACATCGAGGAGCCGCGGCACCGCGTGGACCACATGCTGCGGCTGCGCGAGCTGCAGGACGAGACCGGCGGCTTCATGACCTTCATCCCGCTCGCGTTCCATCCCGAGAACACCCGCCTGGCGGCCCGCTACGGCCTGCGCGGGGGTACCACCGGCTTCGACGACCTGCGTACGGTCGCCGCGGGGCGCCTGCTGCTGGACAACTTCGACCACATCAAGGCGTATTGGATCATGATGTCGCCTGCGGTCGCGCAGCTCGCGCTCGCCTTCGGGGTGGACGACATCGACGGGACCGTCCAGGAGGAGAAGATCGTGCACGAGGCCGGCGCCAGCAGTCCGCAGCTCCTGTCGCAGGAGGAGATCGTCCGGCTGGTGCGGCGCGCCGGCAAGACGCCCGTCCGCCGCGACACGCTGTACAACGTCCTCGCGGTGCTGTGAGCCAGGACGGCTACCGCATGCGCCGCTCGGTCGACGCCGCACGCCCGGGAGCGGAGGCGGGGGCGGAGACCCTTCCCGCCGGGGATCGCCCGCTCGGGGTGCGCGAGAGCTCGCCGGACGAGGTGGACCCCTGGGTTCGCGTGGCGACCGAGACGCCCCTGCTCGAGCTCGGTGGGGCGGCCGATGAGGTGCGGGCGCGACTCCACCCCGAGGGCGTCGTCTCCTACATCGTGGATCGCAACATCAACTACACCAACATCTGCAACGTCTACTGCAAGTTCTGCGCGTTCTACCGGCCGCCGGGGACGGGGCGCACCGACGCGTACACGCTGTCGTTCGAGGAGATCGGTGCCAAGATCGACGAGGTGAAGGCGCTCGGCGGCGTCCAGATCCTCCTGCAGGGGGGGGTGAACCCGGACCTGCCGTTCGCGTGGTACCTCGACATGCTGCGCTTCATCAAGCGCGAGCACCCGATCCACGTGCATGGCTTCTCCCCGGTGGAGATCGCCTTCGTCGCGCAGATCGCCGGCCTGCCGCTGCGCGAGACGCTGCTGCAGCTGCGCGAGGCGGGGCTGGACTCGATCCCGGGTGGAGGCGCGGAGATCCTCACCGACGACACGCGCCGACGGGTGAGCCCGCTGAAGCAGGACACCGCAGGGTGGCTGGAGGTGATGGAGACGGCACATGCGATCGGGATGCGCACGACGGCCACGATGATGTTCGGCATGGGGGAGAGCTGGGCGGAGCGGATCGCGCACCTGCTTCGGATCCGCGAGCTGCAGTCTCGTACCGGTGGGTTCACGGCGTTCATCGCCTGGCCCTTCCAGGAGAGGCACACCGCGCTCGAGGGACGTTTCGAGCCGATCACGGCGGACGAGTACCTGCGCGTGACGGCCACCGCGCGGCTGCTGCTCGAGGACGTGCCGAACTTCCAGGCCTCATGGGTGACCATGGGGCCCAAGGTAGGACAGATCTCCCTCCGGTTCGGCTGCAACGACATGGGGTCCACGATGCTCGAGGAGAACGTGGTGAGCGCCGCCGGTGCCACCTTCCGCATGGACGAGCAGGAGATCCTCCGCCTGATCCACGACGCCGGGTTCGACGCCGCGCGCCGGCTCCAGGACTACCGTCTCCTCCAGCGCTTCCCGCGACAGACCGCAGATGCCTCCCGGCAACGGTTCCCGGTCCCCGTCGGGACGTAAGCCCGCCCTCGTAGACTCCGCGCCCGAGGCGTGGTCGGAGCCTCAGACCGAGGTCCAGCTGCTGCCCCTCGAGGGCTACGAGGCCTCGTTCTCGCCGATCGCGATCATCGGTGGCGGCCGCATCTACCACCTCGCCAAGGACCGGCTGGGGATCGTCGAGGACATCCTCGTCAAGGAGACGCCGTTCGGCGCCTCCACCCCGATCTACTTCATCCGTCACGGGGAGCGGCCGTTCTACTTCGTGCCGCGGCACGGCGACGGCCGCTACAGCGTCACGGCCCCCTACGTCAACTACCGCGCGATCATCTGGGCGCTCAAGGATCTGGGCGTGCGGCACATCGTGGCCTGGTCCGGGCCGGGAGCCCTGAAGCAGACGCTGAAGATCGGCGACTTCGCGCTGCCAGACGACCTGCTCGACCTGACCCGTCACCGTGCGGCCAGCTTCTTCGAGAACAAGGGCTTCGGCATCCTGCGCCAGCACCCGATGTTCTGCCCCCAGCTGATGAAGGTGATCGGCGCCGGCCTGCAGGAGCTCGGCCTCGAGGCGCGGCAGGGTGGCACGTACGCGGTGACGGAGGGTCCGCGGCTGGAGACGCGCGCCGAGGTGCGCATGCTGCGCGCGGCGGGTGCGGACATGGTGGGGATGACCCTCGCACCGGAGGCGTTCCTGGCGCGAGAGCTCGAGCTGTGCTACCACCCCGTGTGCTACGTCACCAACTACGCAGAGGGGGTGCGCCGAAAGGCCGCCTCTCCCGAGGAGCGCGAGCGCGAGCGGGCGCAGCTGGAGAAGCGCGTCGAGGCGCTGGCGGAGATCATCCCCTATCTCATCGACAAGCTCGCCGATGCGCCGTACTTCTGTCCCTGCCCCGACTCCATGCTGCGCTACAAGAAGCGGGGGGTGATCGGGGACGATTTCAGGGAATGGATACGGTGACGCCGGGACCCGCAGCCAGCGAGCGGTACGAGTCGCCGCTGCTGACGCGCTACGCGTCACCGGCGATGAGCGTGATCTTCTCGGAGCGCAGGACCGTCCTCCTCTGGCGCCGCATCTGGCTGGCGCTGGCGGAGACGCAGCGCGAGCTGGGCGTGGACATCCGTGAGGAGCAGCTCGCCGCCCTGCGCGCGAACGTCGATCGCATCGACTTCGAGGCGGCAGCCGCCCACGAGCGCGAGCTGCGCCACGACGTCATGGCGCACGTCCACGCCTACGGAGATGCCGCGCCGGCGGCACGGGGCGTCCTGCACCTCGGGGCCACGAGCGCCGACATCACGGACAACGCCAACCTGCTGCAGCTCCGCGAGGCGCTCGAGCTCGTCCGCGGACGCGTGCTCGACGTGCTGCGTCCGCTCGCCGCGTTCGCGCGCCGCTGGGCGGAGCTGCCGACGCTCGGCTTCACGCACTTCCAGGCCGCACAGCCGACGACGGTGGGAAAGCGCGCCTGCCTCTGGATCCAGGACCTGCTGCTCGACCTGGCCGAGGTGGAGCGGCGGACCGCTGGCCTGCGGCTGCGCGGGTTCCGTGGTGCGACGGGCACCCAGGCCTCGTTCCTGGCCCTCTTCGACGGCGATGCGGGCCGCGTGGAGGAGCTGGAACGCAGGATGTGCGCGCGCCTGGGCTTCGGCGGGACGTATGCGGTGACCGGCCAGACCTACCCGCGCAAGGTGGACGCGCTCGTGCTCGATGCGCTATCGGGCGTGGGCCAGTCGTGCGCCAAGTTCGCTCACGACTTGCGGCTGCTCCAGCACCTGCACGAGGTGGAGGAACCCTTCGGGGAGCGTCAGATCGGGTCGTCGGCCATGCCCTACAAGCGTAATCCGATGCGCGCCGAGCGCATGAGCGGCCTCGCGCGCTGGCTCATCGTGACGGCCCAGAACGCCGGCTGGACGGCCGCCGGGCAGTGGCTCGAGCGCACGCTCGACGACTCGTCCAACCGGCGCCTGGCTCTGCCGGAGGCCTTTCTCAGCGCGGACGCCCTGCTCGTGCTGTATCGCGACGTCGTGGAAGGTCTCGCCGTGAGCCCGGAGGCGATTCGCGAGCGACTGCGTACGGAGCTTCCGTTCCTCGCCAGCGAGATGCTGCTGGCAGAGGGAGTCAAGCGGGGCGGCGACCGCCAGTCCCTCCACGAGGCGATCCGGCGGCACAGCCTGGCGGCGAGAGGGCCGGACGCGAACGGAGACCGCGAGGCCGCGAGCAGCGGGGGGCCGGCGGAGCGCTTCCTCGCCGCACTCGAGAGTGACGATCGGTTCCCCTTTGGGCCGGGTGAGCTCGCGGCGCTGCTGACGCCCGAAGCCTTCACGGGCCTCGCCGCCGAGCAGGTCGAGCGCTTCCTGACCGACGAGGTGGACCCGCTGCTGGAGGCGCGCTCATCGGTGAGTGTGGCGAAGGGCGAGGTCAGGGTGTAGAGGGAAAGGAGGCGCATGTCGGAAGTTCGGCTGTTGGCCTGGAGCGAGGACGCCCCGGGGACCGCGGTCGAGGAGGCCGCGGCGCTGCTGGCCCGCGGGGAGGTCGTCGCGCACCCCACCGAGACCGTCTACGGCGTCGCGGCCGTGGCCACGCACCGCGAGGCGTACGCGCGCATGCTGGCGATCAAGGGTGGCACTGCGCCGCGACCCTTCCTGGTGCTCTTCGACTCACGGGAGCGGCTCCACGAGGCGGTCGGCGAGCTCCCGCCGGGTGGGGAGGCCCTGGCCGAAGAGTTCTGGCCCGGGCCGCTTACCCTGCTCGTCCCCGCCCCTGCGGACCTCGCGGACTGGTGGAGCGGGCCGGAAGGTCACGTGGCGGTGCGCGTGACGCCGCACCCCTTCTGCCGCTCTCTGATCCGGCGCCTGGCCGCGCCGGTGCTCTCCTCGAGCGCCAACCGTGCTGCCAGGCCTGCCCCCTTCGACGCGCCATCGATCAAGGCTGAGCTGGCGGGAACAGGGCTCGCGTTGATCGTGGACGCGGGGCCACTCGTCGGCGCGCCTTCGACCCTCTTGCGGTGGACGGACTGCGAGTGGGAGATCGTGCGCAGGGGGCCCGTCTCTCGGGCGGAAGTGGCGCGCGTCCTCGGGGGCGACGCGTCCCTGCCGGCCCTCCGATGACGTCGCCGGCGCGACCGCCTGCAGACCCCCCCATGCGCGTGCTCTTCGTGTGTACGGGGAACACCTGCCGGAGCCCTCTCGGCGCGGCCATTCTCGAGCGGCTCGCCGGGGAGAAGGGCGTCGAGGTCCGTTCGGCCGGCACGGGCGCGGGCGCCGGCTCTCCCGCGACGGAGGAGGCGCGGCGGGTCGCCGAGCGGCACGGCCTGTCGCTGGAGCGGCACCGCAGCCTGCCGCTCGAGCCCGAGGTCCTGGCGTGGGCCGACCACGTGCTCGTGATGGAGAACTACCACAAGCGGACCGTCGAGCGGTTGGGGGCCGGCGAGAAGGTGACGCTGCTGAGCGAGTACGGCGGGGACGGGCGCGACATCGACGATCCCTTCGGCATGGGCGAGGCATCGTACGAGCGCGTCTACGAGCTCCTGGAGACGTATCTGGCCCAGTTCCTGACCACCGAACGGCATCCGAAGTAGGTGGCGGGGCGCCGCAATTTCGTTTGACTCGACAGGGCGGCCTTTCTAGCTTCCGCGGCTGAGATCCCGGTCCTTCCCGACCCGGGGCGATCCGTCCTCGGACGTCGGGACCTTCACGTCCACCAGAAGCGTTCCCGCAAGGAGCCCGCATGTCCCTTTCACGGGGGCGAACGCCCCTGTTCGCCCTGTTGCTGCTCAGCTTGTCGTGGAGTCTGGGGATCCGCCGTGCCGAGGCCCTCGAAGGCGCACTCACGGTCGCTCCCGCGGACTCGATCTACACGCTGGCTGGCGAGCTCTACACGACCGAGCGCTACGTGGAGGCGATCCCGCTCTTCGAGCAGGTCGTTTCGCTCAATCCCCGCTTCGCGAACGCCTACGCGCTCCTAGGCAGCTCGTTCCTGCATCTGGGGGTGTACGAGAAGGCGATCGCGAACTTCGAGAAGGCGCTGGGGATCGACGAGGGGGTCAAGCTCGCCTATCTCGGTTTGATCGCGGCGCACTACTACACGTCGAACCTCGACGAGGCGCAGCGCTGGGCCCGCAAATGCATGCCCGTCCTTTCGGCGGATGAGAAGGTTCGCTGGATCGCGCTGTTCCAGAGGAAGTTCCCGGAATTGACCGCAGGCCTGACCGGTCTGCGCCCCGTTCGCCGCGAGGGCTAGTCCAGCCCCCAGCCGTCCCTCACGCGGCGGCCGCGGCCGCCCAGCCGCCGCCGGTGAGCACGCCCCCGGCCGAGGACCTCTTCGTCCTCATCGGCCATCCTGTCGCCCGTTCCGCATCCCCCGCCATGCACCAGGCCGCCTTCGCGGCCCTTGGCAGCCGCGCGCGCTATCTGGCTCTCGACGTCTCGGATTTCGCTGCCGGCTGGGAAGCGCTGCGGCGGCTCGAGGTGCGAGGCGGTAACGTGACGATTCCGTGGAAGGAGCGCGCGGCGGCGGCGCTGGACGACCCATCGCCGGACAGCGTCCTGTGCCGCTCGGCGAACACCTTCTGGCGAACGCCGGAAGGGAGGCTCGCGGGGACCCAGACGGACGGCGAGGGGTTCCTGCGGGCGCTGTGGGAGGCCTTTGGCCTCGCCCCTGAGGGCCTCCGCGTCGCCGTGCTCGGGGCGGGCGGCGGGGCGCGCGCGGTGCTGCATGCGCTGGCTCGCGGCGGTGCTGCCGCGCTGCATCTCTGGAACCGCAGCACTGCACGGGCGGAGATGCTCGCTCGCGAGCTCGTGCGCGCGGGGTTCGGAGGGGAGCTCGTGCTCCTCGAGGGCCCCCGGGCGGCCGTCGCCAGGCCCGATCTGCTTGTGAATGCGACCTCCCTCGGGCTGCGCCCGCACGACCCAGCACCGGCCACGGCCGCGGCGTTTCCGGGCATACCCTTTGCAATGGATCTCGTATACGGCTCCGAGCCGACGCCCTTCCTGCGGGAGTTCACCCGTGGGGAGACGCGAGTGGCGGACGGCCGTCTCATGCTGCTTCACCAGGCCGCGTGCTCTCTCGAGCTGTGGCTCGACAAGCCTGCGCCGCTGGCCGAGATGCGGAAGGCGCTGGCGCGCGTTCTCGGCGAGGCCGTCTAGTTTCTCTGCTGCTCTGTCACGCATGGCCGTCGATCCGGGCGTCCTCGCCCGCATGCTGGTTGCCGTCTTCTTTCCCCCACTGTGTCTCCTGTGCGAGGCTCCGGTCGGCGACGAGCGCCCGGAGGTCTGTCGCGCCTGCCGCGAGGGCTTCCGCCGTCCTCGTCCGCCTCTTTGCCGTCGCTGCGGTTCACCCCGCTCGCGCGCGGAGGCCACTTGCGGGTTCTGCGCGCGCTGGGCCGCCGTATCCTGCGCGCGCTCGGCGCTGCTCTTCGCGGGGCCGGTGCGGGGCTGGATTCACGGCCTCAAGTACGCAGGGATGGAAGCCCTGGCCGCCCTCGCGGTCGAGCCGCTGAACTCCTGCTGGCGGGATGCCCCGGAGCTGGGACGGGAGGCGTCCGCGCTCGTGCCGGTCCCTCTCTACCCTGCCCGCAGGCGCGAGCGGGGGTACAACCAATCGGAGCTCCTCGCCCTTCGGCTCGGGGAGACGATCGGAATGCCTTGCCTGCCGCTGCTGCAGCGCCGCCGCCCGACACGACCCCAGGTAGGCCTGGACGCCGCAGCCCGCCGCGGTAACGTGCGCGACGCCTTTGTCGTGCCGGCCGATCGCCGGGCCCATTGCCGCGGGCGCACGTTCGTTCTGATGGATGACGTGCTGACGACCGGCGCCACCCTGGAGGAAGCGGCTGGCGCGCTCCTGGGTGCGGGCGCCAGCCGCGTGGACGCGCTCACGCTGGCGCGCGCCCTGCCGGGTGCCGAGGACGGGCGTCCCAAGCCCGGCCCTGCGTTCGGTTGAGGGGCAGTCGCGCAAGCCTTATAGTACCCGCGCTTCCCCCGCTCCCCACTTCCCATCGCAGTCGAGGTCTGCCTCCATGGCTGTCAAGGTCGCGATCAACGGTTTCGGCAGGATCGGCAGGGCGGTCTACAAGAACCTGATCCGGCGTGGGGACGCTGCCGGGGTCGAGGTAGTCGCAATCAACGATCTCACCGACGCGGCGACGCTCGCCTACCTGCTCAAGTACGACTCCGTGCATGGGCGCTTCGAGGGGGAGGTCGGAGCGCGGGACGGCCATCTGGAGGTCGATGGCCGATCGGTGCAGGTCACGTCGGAGCGCGAGCCCGCGAAGCTCCCGTGGCGCGATCTCGGCGTGCAGGTCGTGGTTGAATCCACCGGCCGCTTCCTGACCCGCGCGCTCGCCCAGCTGCACCTGGACGCGGGCGCCGAGCGCGTGATCCTGACGGCGCCATCCAAGGATCCCGACATCACGGTCGTGCTGGGCGTCAACGAGGAGCGGATCACGCCCGCCCACCGGGTGATCTCGAACGCCTCATGCACGACGAACTGCGTGACGCCGCTGGCGAAGGTCCTGCTGGACAACGTCGGATTCGTGCACGGGCTGATGACGACCATCCACTCCTACACGCAGGACCAGGCGCTGCTCGACGCGCCCCACAAGGATCGCCGGCGCGGGCGGTCGGCCGCGCTCTCGATGGTGCCGACGACGACGGGCGCGGCGCGGGCGACGGCGCTCGTCCTGCCCCAGCTCAAAGGGAAGATCGACGGCATGGCGATCCGCGTGCCCACGCCGAACGTGAGCCTCGTCGACCTGACGGTGGAGGTCGAGCGGCCCACCAGCGTGGACGAGGTGAACGGGGCGCTGAAGGCAGCGGCCGAGGGTGCGCTGAAAGGCATCCTGGCGTACAGCGACGAGCAGCTGGTGTCGATCGACTTCAACGAGAGTCCCTTCTCGTCCATCGCCGACGGAACCTGCACGATCGTCATCGACGGGCGCATGGTGAAGGTGCTCGCCTGGTACGACAACGAGTACGGGTACAGCGCGCGCGTCGCGGACCTCGTCGCCTACGTGGGGAAGGCCGCCTGACCGGGGCGGACCGCGTGCCCTCCGTCGCGTCAAGCGGCACCCACAGGCGCAGCCTCCGGGATCTGGCAGCTGGAGACCTGGCGGGGCGGCGCGCCCTCGTGCGCGTGGACTTCAACGTGCCGCTTGGAGGCGATCCTCCCCAGGTGCGCGATCCGGCGCGCATTCGCGCCGCGCTTCCGACGATCGAACACCTGCGAGCGGCCGGCGCCCGCGTCGTGCTGATGAGTCACCTGGGACGGCCGAAGGGAAGGCCCGACCCCGCGTTGAGCCTGCGTCCGGTCGGGCGCGAGCTCGAGGCGCTGATCGGCGCAGACGTCGGGTTCGTGGACGACCCGCTCGCCGCGGCCGCCGTCGACGAGGTGGCCCGCCTCCAGCCGGGCGGCATCCTGCTGCTCGAAAACCTCCGCTTCTGGCCAGGCGAGACGGACGCCGATCCCGCGTTCGCCGCGGCCCTGGCGCGGCTGGGCGACCTGTTCGTCCAGGACGCCTTCGGCACGCTCCATCGCGCGCACGCGTCGACCTCCGCCGTGCCCGCCGTCCTGCGCCCCGCGGTAGCCGGGTTGCTGCTTGCCGCCGAGTTCGAAGCCTTCGCCCGACTCCGCGAAGAGCCGGCGCGCCCCTACGTGGCCATTCTGGGTGGTGCGAAGATCTCCGGCAAGCTGGAGACGCTCCGCGCCATCCTCGAGCATGCCGACCGCGTGCTCGTGGGCGGCGGCATGGCCTCGACGTTCTATCTCGCGCGTGGCTGGGAGGTGGGTGGATCGCTCGTCGAGCACGAGCTGGTGCAGGTGGCCGCGGAGCTGCTCGACGCGCATGGCGC
The DNA here is from genome assembly GCA_013696835.1 of Gemmatimonadota bacterium. Lineage (GTDB taxonomy): Bacteria > Gemmatimonadota > Gemmatimonadetes > JACCXV01 > JACCXV01 > JACCXV01. The sequence continues at coordinate 10,130 of JACCXV010000373.1, forward strand.
GGAGCGGCTGGAGATCGCGATGGACGCCGTCGTCGCGCACGACGTGAGACACCCCGCTTCGCCGCGCGTCGTTGCGGCAGCGGCCATGGCTCCCGACACGTCGGTCGGGGACATCGGGCCGCGCAGCCGCGCGGCGTTCGCGCGGCGTATCGACGAGGCGGCCACGGTGTTCTGGAACGGTCCCATGGGCATCTTCGAGTCGCCGGCATTCGCGGAGGGCACCCTCGCGGTCGCGCGGGCGGTGGCGCGCGCCACAGAGCGTGGTGCCTACACCGTGGTCGGGGGTGGGGACTCGGTCGCGGCCCTCGCGCAAATGGGCCTTCAGGGGAGCGTCAGCCACGTCTCGACCGGCGGCGGGGCGGGGCTCGAGCTGCTGGCGGGACGCGTGCTCCCGGGGCTGGCGGCGCTGGAGTCCGCATGACGCACGGGCGCCTGCCGCTCATGGCCGCCAACTGGAAGATGCATTTCCGGAGCGGCGAGGCCGCGCGCTACCTGGCGGAGTTCCTGGAGCCGGGGCTCGACCGCGGCGGGTGCGAGGTGCTGTTCTGCGTCCCCGCCTCCCTGCTCGGCGAGGCCGTCGCCGCGGCGCGCGGCACGGACCTGCGCATCGGCGCGCAGAACATGCATTGGGAGGACGCGGGAGCGTTCACCGGCGAGATTTCCGGCCCCATGATCGCCTCCGTCGGGGCCACGCATTGTCTCGTTGGTCACTCCGAGCGCAGGCACGTGTTTGGCGAGGATGACGCGGTCGCGGCGCAGAAGCTGAGAGCGGCGCTGCGAAATGGGATCCGGCCCGTGCTCTGCGTGGGGGAGCGCATCGAGGAACGCCGGGGGGGACACGCCGAGACGGTGGTAGCGCACCAGGTCCGCAGGGCACTCGAAGGTCTTGCAGTAGTCGAGCTCGAGAAGGTGGCGCTGGCGTACGAGCCGGTGTGGGCGATCGGAACCGGAGAGACCGCGACCCCCGAGATCGCCCGGCACATGCACGGCTGCGTGCGGGAGGCCCTTGCGGCGCTCCAC
>JACCXV010000397.1 GCA_013696835.1 Gemmatimonadota bacterium
GTGGAGATCGTGGCTACCGACCCGGTGACCTACGGGTGCGCTCTGGATGCCCTCACCGCGTCGTTGAACGTGCCCGTCACGTTCGGCGTCGGGCTTCCCCTCGAACGCAGCCGCGTAGGTCGCCTTCTGCGGACGTACCTCCTCTGGATCGAGCAGGGGTTCCACGCCCAGCCGCTGGTTCAAGCACTCGCTCGCGGGGAGCTCCATCCGCCTGCCGTGGGGGGCGACCAGCCTTCGGGCGCCCAGGTCGCCCGCATGCTGCGTGATCTGCGGATCGGGTGGGGTCGTTCGCGCTACGCGGCGGCCCTCGACGGCCTGCCCGAGCGCGGCCGCCAAGAGGAGCAATCCCGGGCGCGCCACGAAGGCCCCGAGTCCAGCGACGCGGAGAGGGCACGCCGGATCGCCGGACGCGAGCAGGCGCGGCGCTCGCTGGAAATCCTGTTGAAGGAGCTTCTGGCGTCGATGCCCACCTCCATTGGAGGGCAGGGCGACGAATCGAAGCAAACGGCCGTGTCTGCTGCCGAAATCGCCGGGGGCGCGGCACGCTTCCTCGAGCTCTTCAAGCCGCGTCCCGGAACCGAGGAAGAGGAGGCCCTGCGGCGGGTCAACGAGAGGCTGTTGCGCGTTCAGGCCGCCTGCGGTCGGCGCACCGCGCTCTCGGCTGCGATCGCGGAGCTGAGGGCCCGGCTCCGGCTCCGGGTCCCCCGGGTGGGCACGCTTGGGCCGCTCCCCTGGACCTCGGCCGCCGGTGCGCTCCACCTGACGGACATCGAACACGGCGGCCGGTCCGGCCGGCCGTGCACCTTCGTCGTGGGGCTGGATGCGGACCGCGTGACGGCTGGGAGTAGACAGGACCCCATCCTGCCGGACTCCGATCGCGAAGGGATTCACGCTTCGCCGGACGCGCTCCTCGCGGGAGCGTTGCTGCCGACACGCCCAGACCGACTCATGGCGAAGCGTTACGAGCTCGCCGCGATGCTGGCCTCGCTGCGGGGAGAGGTCACGCTTTCGTATGCCGCCTGGGACTCAGCCACCGGCAGCCTGCTGGCTCCCGATCCCGTCCTGCTGCAGGCGCTGCGGGTCCGGGACCGAGATGACCGGCGCAGCTTCGACGATCTGCAGCTCGCCCTCGGAGCTCCCGTTTCGCCGGTGCCCTCGCACCAGGGTGCGATCGACGCTGCGGACGTCTGGATGGGAACCATCTCCCGGGGTTCGACGCTGCTCGGGGGCGTCGACCTCGTGCGGAAGTCGTTCGCCGGTCTTGCCGCGGGACTTCGCGCGCGGGAGGCTCGCATGGGCTCCGCCCTGACTTCCTTCCACGGTCACTTGCCGGCAGCCGGCGTTCTCACGGGGGCCGGACGCGAGAGGCCCTTCTCTCCATCGGAGTTGCAGAAGCTGGCGGCGTGTCCGCTCTCGTGGTTCTACAAGTACGCGCTGCGCGTCCGCAAGCTCGAAGATCCGGAGTATGTAGCCGGCCAGTGGCTCACGCCGCTCGAACGAGGAGAGATCCTGCACAGTGTATTTGAGGGCTTCGGGGTGGAATGCCGCGACGGAGGGATTGACGTGGCGTCACTCGAGGCCGACGAAATCCTCGAGCGCGTCGTCCAGCATGAGCTCGCAGGGGCACGGGCGAGAGTGCCGCCGCCGAGTCCGATCGCCATGGAGTCCGAAGCCGAGGAGGTTCGCGATGCGGCCCGCGTGTTTTTGACCATGGAAAGGGAGAACCGGGAAGGTAGCTGGCAGTGGTTCGAACTGCCGTTCGGCCGTGAAGGCAGCCCGCCGGCCATGATCCGGCTTCCCTCCGGCCGGGTGGTGCCGTTCCGGGGTCAGGTGGATCGAGTGGATCGCCTTCCGGATGGAAGGTTGCGCGTGATCGATTACAAGACCGGCAAGGTGTTCGAGAACGAGTGGGACGCTCCCTTCGGCGGAGGCCGTCAAATCCAGCCGGGAATCTATGCGCGTGCCGTCGAAGGAGTCCTGGGGAGGGAGGTCGCGAGCTTCGAGTACCGCTTCCCAAGCGGGAGGGGCCTGGGTGTCATCCAGACGCACCGCACGGACGAACTGGAGGCGACGCTCGCGATTGCCGAAGACCTTCTGGGTCTGATCGAGGCTGGCGTCTTCGTGGCCACGGATGAAGCGGCCGACTGCACGTGGTGTGATTTCCGCCCGATCTGCCGGGTTCAAACCAAAGGGTGGGACACAACCTCTCCTCGTGCAGCCTGGAGCAGGGAGCACCGAACGCTTCCAGAGTATTCCACCCTCGTGCGGCTCAGGGCCAAAACTTGATCGCCCCAACGCCTCCACCGGCGGAGGTGTCCGCCGCCCGCAGCGCGGATCCGCCGGACTGGGCGGAGCGTGAGCGCGTTCGTCGGGACCTGACCGGGAATCTGCTGGTTGAGGCGGGCGCGGGGTCGGGGAAAACCACGGCCCTGGTGAGCCGGATGTTGGCACTCGTCGAGAGCGGCGTCGAGGTACGGCGTCTTGCGGCGGTCACGTTCACGCGCAAGGCCGCGGGAGAGCTGTCTCAAAAATTCCGCGGCGGGCTCGAGAAGGCGTTCCACGCTGCCACCGTGGCACGCTCGCCCACGGCGGCATCCCTCGATCGGGCGTTACGCGAAATCGATCAATCCTTCATCGGAACCATCCACGCCTTTTGCGCCACCTTGCTGCGCGAGCATCCTTTGGAGGCGCGCATCGACCCCGGGTTCACGGAGCTGGCCCCGATGGAGGCAGCGCGGCTCGCGCGGGAATTCTGGAACTGGCATCTGGATGCCCGGCATGCGGCGCGCGATCCAATCCTTCAGCGGCTGCAGGAGGTCGGACTGCAGGCTGCCGAGCTGGAGCGGGCGTTCGAGAGCATGCTCGACGATTCAGATGTGGTTTTTCCGTCCGGGGCCGTCCCGCCTCCTGACGCGACGGAGGCGAGGCGCGCGCTGCTCGATCTCCTGCGTGTCGCCGACCACCTCCTTCACGAGAAGCCATCCGAGTTGCCGACTGACGATCTCCAGAAGATGCTGAAGCGGCTGGGATTCCTGCACCGCAGCACCGGCTGGAGGCGGGACCGACATTTCTTCGCGGCGCTCCAGGTGATGACGAAGGGGGGCTGCAAGCCGACGCAGAAGAACTGGTCCAACGATACGGAGACGAAGCGGGAGGTCGGCCGACTCGGGCGGGAGTTCCGTGCGTTCTACGATGACATCGCCACCCCTCTGTTGGAGCAGTGGTACGCCCATCGTTACAGTCATGTCATGGAGTTCCTCGATCCTCTCGTCCGTGACTTTCAGACCCACCGGCGCAGGACGGGCAAGCTCACGTTCCAGGACCTCCTGCAGTTCGCGGCCGATCTGCTGCGGGAGCACCCTCGTGTCCGGGCGCGACTAGGGGAGCGCTTCCGCCACCTCCTGATCGACGAGTTCCAGGACACCGATCCTCTCCAGGCCGAGGTTTGCCTCCTGCTCGCTTCCGATCCCGTCGAGGGAAGCGACTGGCGCACCGTCGTACCCAGACCCGGCTCGCTGTTCGTCGTCGGCGACCCGAAGCAAAGCATCTATCGATTCCGTCGTGCCGACATCGAGGTCTACGATCTCGTGTACCGCCGGTTCCGCGAGTTCGGGGACATCGTTCCCCTCACGGCGAACTTCCGTTCCGTACCTGTCATCGGTCGCTTCGTGGACGAGGTGTTCGCAGCGCGATTCGAGACGGGCACACCCACGCCGCACCAAGCGGCGTTCGCGCCGATGAACACGGCGAGGCCCGAGAGCGGTGGGGTGTATCGCTACGACATCGATGCTGAAGACGGCCAGGAAAACCTGCGCGCGCTAGCCGAACGTGACGCCGAGCAGGTCGCAACGTGGATCGCGCGGCGTCTGCGGGAGGGCCGCAGCCCGCAGGACTTTCTGATCCTGCCGTTCCGCAAGATGGCGGTGGAGTTCTACGCCGCAGCGCTGGAGCGCCGGGGCATCCCCGTGACTGCCTCCGGCGCGGGAATCGCGGTGACCGAGGAGCTCGAGGAGCTCACGGCACTTCTGCGCGCTCTGGCTGATCCCCAGGACGAGGTAGCGACGATGGCGGTTCTCGAAGGCCTGTTCTTCGGCCTTGATCCAGCCGACCTCTGGGCCCACCGCGCCGCTGGGGGCTTCTTCAGCTACGATCGAGCCGGAAGCCACGCGGAGTCGCCCGTCGGCCGTGCGTTGGCTCAACTGGCCCGGTGGTCCCGACTGGCTCGACATCTCCCTGTGGACACGGCGCTGCAGGCCATCGCACACGAGATCGGTCTGCTCCCTCTCGCCGCCGCCAGAGAGATGGGGGAGAGTCGTGCGGGCTCGCTCGTCCACGTCCTGGAGGCGGTGGGGACCGGTGCCATCCGCGGAGCTGCCGACTTGCGCGCTGCGATCGAGGCGGTTCAGGCGGCCATGGAGTCTCCGGAGATCGAGGCGCCGCTGCGGCCGGGGCGAACGGACGCCGTCCGCGTGATGAATCTTCACAAGGCGAAGGGACTGCAGGCGCCCATCGTGATCCTGCCGCACCCGATTGGCCACGAAGAGCGGTCGATCCAAAAGCACGTGCGGCGCACCGAGCGAGGAGCGGAGGGTTACCTGAGACTCGTCGGCGAGAAGAAGCGAATCCTGGCGCAGCCCCTCGGGTGGACTCACTGGGAGACACGCGAGCGTGAATTCCAGAAGGCCGAGTTTCATCGGCTGCTCTACGTAGCCGCAACGCGCGCCATGGACGAGCTGGTCATCGCCCGATTCGAGCCGACACGCGACAAGTCGCCGTGGCGCGAGCTCGACGAGGAGTTACAGCGTCATGGCGAACGCCTGGTCCTGCGCCCAGAGGCGCCGATCCCGCGCGAGCCCGCCTCCGCGTCCGCCGAGGAGGTTGCGGAGAGGATTCAGAGAGTCGAGCAAGCGCGTGAAGCCGCTGGATCTGCCGCCTTCCGGGTTGCCAGCGTGACCGGCGCAGCCAAGGAGGAGCTCGAGTTCCGCGGGTCCCAGGGGAAAGGGAAGGAGTGGGGCGACCTGGTGCACCAGGGGATCGCCGCCATGGGGAGGGGGCGAGAAGCCGACGACCTGCGGCGCTACTGCCGTGCGCTGCTGCGTTCCGCCCCCGAGCGGCCGGTGGACGCCGCAGGGGAGCCGGCGGAGTTGGAGGACCTTCTCGGTCTCCTGACCCGAGTGCGTGAATCCGAGCCCTGGCAGATGCTGGCCGGTGCAGGCGCGCTCTGGGAGGTGGCGGTCGCGCGGCTCGAGGAGTGTGGGGACGATCCGCCGCAGCTGGTGACGGGGACAATCGACGCGCTTGCGATCGGCCAGGCCGGCGAGCCGTGGCGGGTGGTGGACTGGAAGACGGACGTGGCGGAAGGTGAGGAGTGGCAGGCGAGGGAGCGCGCCTATGCCCGCCAGGTCGAGGCGTATCGCGCGATCCTGATGGGCGTGCTCGGAGTCGAGTCGCAGGCGACGGTGGCTCGCGTGCGCTGACAGGGAAGATTATGCGAAGATCACCGTGACCCCCGCGAGCCCCAGCATGGGGTGCGGCGTGCAGGGAAAGAAAAAGGGGAGCCGGCGCGTGGCCGACTCCCCTCTGTTTTTTCGTTGCGTTCCGTGGTCCGATTGCGGTGCGTCGAGCCGTGTGCCAGCGCCAGCCGTCGGCTCGATCCTGCTGCGCGTTAGTCCTGCAGCGCCTCCCACACGTTGACGAGCCCGTGCCCGTAGACGTCGTCGTCCCCGCGCGGGCCCAGATCCTCGGCACTCTCCTCCAGGATAGTGCGCAGCGTTCGGGGAGACACGTACGAGCCGTTCTTGCCGACGAGCTGCGCGGCCGCCCCGGCCACGTGCGGCGCCGCCATGCTCGTGCCCGCCGTGAAGACGAAGTTCGCCGGCAGGTCGAAGCTGAGCGGGCTCCACGTGCTGAGGATCAGGCTGCCGAGCGGAGGGAACGTGCCGCCGGGGGCGGAAAGGTCCACGATGTCCCCGCTGTTCGTGTAGATC
>JACCXV010000143.1 GCA_013696835.1 Gemmatimonadota bacterium
CACTTGGATCCGCGTGATCCCCGCCGCGGGAGTGTCGATCCTGGCCTGGGGAGGTGTGTTCGTGGGCGGGGGGGGCTGGATCACCTGGATCTGGCGCGTGTCCGGCGTGGGGTCTCCCACGTTGCGCTCGTCGAGGACGTTGAAGACGACCGTGAAGAGGCCGGGAGTGCGGAAGGTCACCGGTCCCGGGTCCTGCTTCGTGCTGCTGGTAGCCCCGCCGCCGAAGTTCCAGGAGTAGCTCGCGAGCGTGCCGCTGCCATCGGGATCGCTCGCCGTGCCGGCGAAGGCCACGGTCTGTCCCACCTGAATCGTCGTCAGGGGTGCCACGGGCGTATCGATCCGCGTCTCGGGGGGGTCGTTCACCGGGACGACCGTCACGCTCACGGTTGCATTGTCGCTGCCGCCCTTGCCATCGCCGACGGCGTAGGTGTAGCTGTCCGGACCGTTGTAGTTCGCGGCCGGGCTGTACGTGCAGTTGGTCGTTCCGCTGCGGGTCACCGTTCCGTGGCTGGCGTTCCCGCAAGAGGTCACCGTCAGGGCATCGCCGTCGCGATCGCTGTCATTCGCAGTCACGACCGTCGTGACAGCCGCATCCTCAGGGGTCGACGCCGCGTCGCTCACCGCCACCGGCGGATCGTTCGCGCCTCCCACCGTCACGCTCACCGTCCCGGCGTCGCTGCCCCCCTTGCCGTCCGACACCGTGTAGCCGTAGCTCGCCGGCCCGCTGTAGTCCGCCGCCGGCGTGAACGTGCAGCTCGTCGCGCTCGCACGACTCACGCTCCCGTTCTCAGCCCCGCTGCACGCCGTCACGCTCAGCCCGTCCCCGTCCGCATCCGTGTCGTTCTGGATCACGTTCGTCGTCACCGGCGTGTCCTCGGACGTCGACGCCGCGTCGCTCACCGCCACCGGCGGATCGTTCGCGGCCGAGACGGTCACGGAGACACGTGCCGTATCCTCGCCCCCGCGCCCATCCGAAACGCCATAATCGTACCCATCCGGACCGTTGTAGTCCGCGGCCGGGGCGTACGTGCAGCTGCTCGAGCCCGTCACGCTCACCGTTCCCTTTTCGGCACCCGAGCAGAAGGTCACGTCAAGCGGGTCGCCGTCCGGATCCGTGTCGTTGCCCACGACGTTGGTCGTGACGGGACTGTCCTCGGAGGTCACCGTGACGTCATCGTTCGCCTCCGGTGGTGAGTTGTCAGACTGGACCTGGACGGTGACGCGGGCGGTGGCGCTCCCGCCTGCTCCGTCGTCGATCGTGTAGTCGAACTCGTCCGTTCCCGAGAACCCGGGGGCGGGTGTGTACGTCAGCGTTCGGCCGTCAGGAGCGACGGTCACGCTGCCGTTGGATCCCTGCGTCGCGCTGCTCACCAGGAGAGAGTCACCATCGGGGTCGCTGTCGTTGGCAAGGACGTCGATGTCGACCGCAATCCCTTCGAGGGTGCTGGCCCCATCGGGCTGTGCGATGGGGTTCGAGTTCTGGGGAAGACGAGTGGCAGGGGCGCCTCGAACGACTACCGGTGACTCCAGGAAATCTGCCGGTTGCCTCAGCTCGGCTGCCGCTGATTCCGCACGGAACGGAAGCAACGCGGCGTAGCCGCACATCAGGAGTGTCAGCTGGAGCCGACCGGATACGTGGGGCATCGCTCCTGGAACGGTGAAGGACGGTGTACGGCGGTGCATGGCACGCGCGAGCCGGCGTCGACGGGCGAATCGCTCGCGGACGACCGGAGGGAGAAACCCGGATGTGGAGTGGATCAGCGAAGCAGGAAGAACGGCACCCTACGGTGAGTCACAACCCCCACGTCCCCTCGCTCTGGGGCCAACCTAGCAGGAACGAACGCGGGAAAAAAGAGGATTGAAAACGGGCCCTACGGGTCCCTTAAGAGTCGGGCATGTGCTGCTTGACCCGTTGATCTCCGGGAAGATGACTCCCGCGGCACCGGGCTGGCTCGGGGGGATCGCGGGGAATGGGTCCCGAGGGACGGGAAGGGATCAGCTGGGGGCTCGGATGCGGGTGACGAGCTGGGCGTTGATGAACGTCTGCTGCGGCGTGGGACCGGCGGGGCCGTACACCAGGCTCTGCGGCGTCGCGAAGCCCAGCGT
>JACCXV010000010.1 GCA_013696835.1 Gemmatimonadota bacterium
GGCGAGGGCGATCGGCGGATCGTCGAGCCCACCCTCTCCCACCCCGAGGAGCTGCGACTCCCCACCGCCGCGGGAGAGAATCTCGACACCCCGCTCGGTGGCGACCACGACCTCGGCTTCGAGGAGAGCGATGTCGCTCACGGCCCGGCCTGCCGTCGCGACCCGGGTCAGCAGCCACTCTCCAGAGCCGGGCTCGGCGGGTGCGAGCCGGTAGAGACCCCGATCGGTGCCCGCGTAGACCTCGCGCGCGTCCGCCGCCAGCCGCCGCACCTCGCGATCATGGAGCCAGCTGCCCGCCGGCCGGAGCGAGTCCAGGGGCGCCGGCCCGGGCAGGACGGAGCTCGGGCGCGGAGCATCACCAGGCCACGCAAACGCATGGAGGCCGCGCGGAGTTCCGAGCCAGAGGCCGTCGCTCGCAGAGGTCACGGCGAGCACCTCGTCCACCGTCGGCACCAGACCCGGGAGCGTTCGCCAGCCTGCCGACTCCGACTCGTGGATCACCAGGCCGGCATCGGTTGCGAAGAGCGTGCGCCCGTGGGCGGCGGCAATGTCGTGAACCCGGTCGGACGGCAGCCCGGACTCGAGCCCCGGATACGCGTAGCGCCAGTCCGTGAGGTCCGGTGCGGAGGAAGAGATCGCCGTCGCGTCGCTCACGGCTGGCACGCGTCGCACCACCTCTCCCCTTCCACGCGGCCTTGCGGGGGCGTTCGTGAACCACAGACGCTGCCCATCCCACCCCAGCGCTCCTCCGCCCGGGCCGGCCAGCCCGTAGGGAGCGGGGTCGGTCGTCAGACGTGCCGGCTCGTACCGGAACACGTTCCCCCCCCAGGTGCCGAGCACGATGCCACCCCCCGGAATGCTCTGGGCGGCGGTGACCCGGAAGCTCTCGGGCCTTCCGGAGCGGGCACCCCGAACCGATTCGCCGCCCGCGAAGGGTATCTCGCGCACGTCGATCGCCGGTGGAGACGAGGGGACCTCGCGCCCGCTCACTTCGTCGGCGCGCAGCGTGAAGGGATCGATGCGAAACCAGCGCCCCTCGATCCGGACGAACGCATCCGGATCGGGATCCAGCGCGCCACCGCTGCCCCCGAGCTCCGGCTGCGATGGACCGAAGCGGATGTCGGTGATGCGCCCCGGGCCGAGCAGCGCGGGATCCTGCTGAACCTGGCCACGGAACGGCTCGTAGAGGGCGAGACCCAGCGAAGTCCCGATCCACACGACGCCCCGGCGCTGCTCGTAGGCCAGCGCCGTCACGAGCGGGGACGGCAGCCCGTCCCCCGCCGTGACGGTGGCGACGTCCTCCGTTCCGAGAGGCAGGATCTGGATGCCGCCGGCGCTACCCACGTAGGCGGCCTCGTCTCCCACGGCGATCGCCGTGACGTGCCGGAAGTCCGCGACCGTTCGCCAGTCGCCCTCCCGGAACAACCCGGTGAGCGGCGGGTGCTGGGCGGCGAGCACGCCCAACCGGCATCCCAGCAGCAGCAGGCAAGCGACGAGCATGCGGAGGGTGTCACGCATGCGGGCCGCGATTTTCGCCGCCAGTGCCGACGGCGACGCTCGCGTATTCGGGGCGCAGGCGCTGCCAGACGCGCGGCAGGTCCCCGCACTCGATGGCCCGCAGCACGCGCGGCAGCGCGGTCGCCACGTCCGACGCGGTCATTCCGAGCGTGCCTAGACGTGCGCGGGCCGAATCCGCCGCCAGGCCGTGCACGAATGCGGCGAGGGCCAGCGCGGCGAGAACGTCCATGCGCTTCGTGAGGAACGCGCCGGCGATGCCGCTCAGCAGGTCCCCCGTGCCGCCCCGCGCGAGTCCCGCGTTGCCGGTGAGATTCAGCACGGTCTCCCCCGCCGGGGAGCAGACCACAGTCGGCACCCCCTTCAGGAGCACTGGCGCCCCGGTCCTGCGTGCGGCCCGGCGCGCCACCTCCAGCCTGTCGCGGTCGACCTCCTCGGCGCTCAGGCCCAGCAACCGGCCGAGCTCGCCGGGGTGCGGCGTGACGGCCAGGGGCATGGCCCGGGCGGCGCGGTCCAGCACGTCGATCTGGCCCGCGAGGACGTTCAGAGCGTCCGCGTCGAGCAGCACCGCCGGCGGCTCCTCCGCCCCCAAGCCTCGCTCGAGCAGCTCCTGCACGAGCGACCGCACGCCCGGTGTCGATCCCAGGCCCGGGCCCGCAACGACCGCGTGCGGCCGCGCCGCCCGAAGCCTCTGACTCACCTCGTCGAGGCACGCCGGGCCGAGCGAGCCATCCGGCTCAGTCTCGAGCGGAACCACGATCACTTCGGGCTGTGCCGCGTGAAACGCGCCCTTCAGCTCGGCGGGGACCAGCG
>JACCXV010000011.1 GCA_013696835.1 Gemmatimonadota bacterium
GGGGGCGACCTGCGCGAGAATCCCGCGGGCGGCGGTGTGCCGGAGGATTTGGAGCTGCTCGCGCGGGTGCTCACACGAAGCCTGAGCGACCTGCAGCGCGAGAAGTCCGAGCTGGAGTTGCTTCGCGCCGGATTCGAAGCGAACGTCCGTGCCTACGAGGAACGGGCGCGGACGATCTACGGCCGTGAGTCCCCTCAACCCTAGAGGATCGCCCATGACCCCGCCCTTTCCGCGCGCCCCCGCTCGTGTCGCGGTGGTGCTCCTGCTGGGCCCCCTCGTGCTGCTTGCGACGGCTGGCGGCCCCGCCCACGGCCAGGTGCGCTGGGAGAACGATTTCCGGCTGAGCTACGAGTACGACGACAACGTTCGGGAGGACGTCGCGGACAATTTGCGGGCCCGCGTCGCGCGGGTTGCCGTCAAGTCGGATCTGGTGCTTGCGGACAGCGGCGCGAACCGCGTCAGCCTCGCCTATCAGGGCGGGTTCAAGCGCTACTTCGACGTGTCGAGCGACCTCGACGTGGCGGGGCAGTTCATCCACGAGGGGGAAGTCGCGTATCGCCGCGTGCTCCGCCGGAACGTACTGCGCCTGTCGGGCGCAGCCAAGCATCGCGTGTGGCAGGACGAGAGCTTCTTCGTGAACGAGGACGGATTCACGCGCCTGTCCGGCGGAGCCGCGGCGACGCACGCGTTCACCCCGACGTTCTCGGGAGAGCTGGCGCTCGGGCTCTCGGGAATCGACTTCGAGCACGTGGACGAGGTGTTCGGCTACGAGGCGCAGTCGGCGGGCATCGATCTCACCCAGCGCCTCGGAGACGGCATGCAGGCCCACGTCACCTACGGTGTCGAACAGCGCACCTACGACGGGCGCGGCAAGCTGCGCGGTTCCGACGACGTCCCCTCCAACATCTTCGCGCCCGACCGCCCACGACAGATCGACCTCGCCCACGAGGTCGGGATCGGGCTCTCCTTCCTCCAGCCGTTCGGCTTCCAGGGCCGCTACCGCTACCACGTCAACGACTCGAACAGCTTCGGTTTCGGCTACACCAGCCACCTGGTCAACCTGCAGCTCGCCCAGGAGCTGCCCTGGCGCATGTTCGCCCAGTTCTACGGAGCGGTCGAGCTGCGCAAGTTCCGCGATCCGATCCGCGGCCTGGTCGGTGCGCTGGACGTGGAGGACACCGACAACAACGTGCTCATCTTCAGGCTCCTGAAGGAGCTCAACGGCCACGCCGACGTGGAGGCCCGCTACGCGCGCTACCGCAACGAGTCCATCAACCTGAACGCGTTCTACACCAAGAACGTCTACTCGCTCGGGTTCCGGTTCCGCCCGTAGTCGATTGCCGGCGCAGAGGGGCCGGGGAGGCGGCCGGGCGGGAGACTCGCTTCCAGCCGTTCGTCTGCGGGAGTATGTTTGGCAGGCTCGCTGAGGTGCCTCGTGATGTCGGTTGAGACCGGCGCCCGCGACCTCGTCCGCCGGCTGCTGGCGGGGGAACGGCGGGCGCTCGCGCGCGCCATGTCGCTCGTCGAAGACGGCACGCGGGATGGCGAAGCCGTGCTGCGCGAGATCTACCTGCGCACGGGTGGCGCGCACCGCGTGGGCATCACCGGGCCGCCGGGTGCCGGCAAGAGCACGCTCACCGAGCGTCTCGCGCTGGAGGCGCGGAGCCGCGGTGTCAGCGTGGGGATCCTGGCGGTGGATCCCACCAGCCCTTTCACGGGCGGCGCTCTGCTGGGAGACCGCGTGCGCATGGCCGCGCTGGCCGGAGACGCCTCGGTCTTCATCCGCTCCATGGCCACGCGCGGCAAGCTGGGAGGCTTGGCCGAGACGAGCACGGAGCTCGCCGATCTGCTCGACGCGCGCGGATGCGGTCTCGTGCTTCTCGAGACGGTGGGCGTGGGGCAATCCGAGCTCGAGGTCGCGCAGGCTGCCGACACGACGCTGGTCGTCCTCACGCCGGAGTCGGGAGACGGCATCCAGGCCATGAAGGCCGGCCTGCTCGAGGTCGGGGACGTGTTCGTGGTCAACAAGGCTGACCGCCCGGGCGCGGACCGGCTGCGCCGGTCGCTCGAGACGACCCTGTCCTGGCGCGCGCTCCCGGAGGGGGCCTGGCGGCCGCCGGTGCTCGCCGCGTCCGCAGGCCGCGGAGAGGGGATCGGCGAGATCGTGTCAGCCGCGGCCGCGCACCACGACCACCTGCGCGGGAGCGGTCTCGGGCAGGCCGCGCGGCACGAGCGATGGAGGGGCCGGGTGCGCTCCATCGTGGAACGGCGGCTCGCCCGGCGCCTCTGGGACGGGGGTGGCGCGGGGCATGCGTGGGAGACGCTCGGACCGCCCGGACGTGTCTCTCCGTACGACGCCGCGGACGCCGTGCTGGCGCGCTTCGGTGGCCCCGGTGGCGGCGCCGCCGAGCTTCGCACCGCCGGGTGACCCTGTGCAGATCCACGCCGATGAGGACCTCATGAACACGATCCCCGACC
>JACCXV010000147.1 GCA_013696835.1 Gemmatimonadota bacterium
CTCCCTGGCCTCGGCGAGCGCCGCGTTCTCGGACTCGAACGCCGCCAGCCTCTCGAGCACGGTTCCCCGGAGCTTGGAGGGCGGACCCGCGCGCCGAAGATCGTCCTCCAGCTCCGGCTCGACAGCCGTCTCGGCGGCGGCCTGATCCGGCCCGGGAGAGGCCGTGACGATGAACTGGTACACGTCCGACTCGGGCAGGCCGAGGACGTGATCGACGAGCGTGGCTGAAGAGCTCGATGTCGCAGCCTGCGGGAGCGGGATCTCGGACCGCCGGGGATCGAGCCGCTGCCGCTCTAGCCGATCGACGGCGTAGCCCGACTCCTCGAGCAGCGCCACGACGCTCTCGCGTGTGAAGAAGCGCAGGTGCGTCTCGTCCAGGAGTCCGATCGTGCGATAGTCGAGGTGGCCCTCGAGCACGTGCAGCAGCACCGAGGCATGGGCGAAGTTCGGGACGGAGACGATCAGCCGGCCACCCGGAGCGAGCAGGAAGCGAACCCGACGCAGGAGCTCGCCCGGGCGCTTCAGGTGCTCCAGCACGTCCGCGAACAGCAGCACGTCGAACGAGCGGGGCTCGAACAGCGCCTCGTAGTCGAGCGTTTCGCAGTCGCCCGCGATGACGCGCTCGCAGAAGCGCTCGGCGCGCCTCGCCTCCGCGACGTCGATCTCGATCCCCACCACCGTGCACCCAAGTTGCTCGGTCATCACCCGGCTCATGTATCCGCTTGCGCAGCCGAGCTCCAGGACACGACGGCCAGTGCCGACCTGGCGCAGCACGCGCGCGTGGGCGGAGTCGGACTCGAGATTCACCGTGAACTCGTACCGGCTCATGCGCAATCTCCGAATGCGGGTACGTGGAGACCGTGGATCACCGGGGGACGATGCTCAGCCCCAGGAGCTCGAAGGTGCATGGACCCGATCCGGGATCGAATCGAACGGTGTCGATGCTCTCCCGGACCGGCACGACGAGCGCCCCCGGGGCACCCGTCACGCGGAGCGGGCGACTCACGCTGCGCGCAGGATCGAAGTCGTCGATGCCCGTCGCGCGCCAGAACACCTGGAACGCGACTGCACCCGCAGTCGGGGGTCCGAACCAGTAGCGGATGGTGAGCGCCTCGACGAAGCTACGCCGACCCAGTGGGACGACGAGGTAGGGATCTTCGCCCCGACAGCGGCAGGTTGCGCCGGAGCATACCATGTCGTGCACCTCTGCGGGAACGGGCGCGACTACGTCGTCGACCTCGGAGGAGTGCGTCCGCCGCAGCCCGTGGTAGGGACCCGCGCCTGCGGCTCTGAGAACCCTGAGCCAGTCCGTCAGGAGCGCCTCGCTCGGGAACAAGAACTGCCAGTAACGCCTGGCGAGCTCAGGATCGGTCATCCCGGCACGAACGTCTCCCTGGAAGACGTCCATGGTGTCCCGCCTCGGGGTGCCGAACCCAACCCCGGCCATGGCATTGAACGTCAGCAGCGCACACGTGCCGGTGAACAGCGAGGTCTGTACGAGCCTGGCGACCGGCGGGCTCGCGTACAGGCCCCAGGCGAAGTAGACGCCGCAGGGGGCTGCCACGGCCAGGACCGCGTACCTGGCGCCGAACCCCGCTCCTGGGCCCAAGCCCGCTCGTCCGTGGCCGACAGCGAGGGCCAGAGCCGCAACCGAGGCGAGCGTCGCGAGAAGTCCCGCCGCCCGCATGCGCTCGCGGGGTCGCTTCCACCACGTCCACGCCAGCAGCGCGACGGTCGCAACGACCCCGCCAGGCACCAGCACTGCGTAGGCCGGCCACGCCAGGGGGGCGGCGGGCCCGAATGCCATGCCGAGAAACTCCAGCGCGGTCCCCAGAGTCGCCAAGGGTCCCGGGCTGGGTGGGTGGTGGCGCTGGGGCATCAGGCCGTGGAGGTAGAGGGGCACGAGCGCCAGCGCCAGCACGGCCGCGCCGATCCGTATCCAAGTGTCTGCGCACGATCGATTCGGACTCAGCGCCCGCATGCTCCAGCTCGAATACAGCAGCCACAAGGCAAGAGGAACCATCATGACCAGACCGAACGCCCCGTGCAGCCCGAGCAGGAGCACGAACACGCCCGCCAAGCCGGAACGCAGGGTGCTGCCTGGCCTTTCCGGGCGCACGAGGCTCATCAGAATCCCGAGAATCAGTGCCGCGGCCGAGACGAAGAAGAACTGGATGTTCCAGAGCAGATTCTCGTAGTGGCCCCAGTGGAGGAGGGCGAGCGGGAAGAACGCGTCCATGTAGTCCGGTCGCCCGCGCAGGCGGCCGGATTGCCACAGCAAGACCAGCGAGATTCCCGCGAGGAGGACCACGTTCGCGTACATGCCGGCACGGAAGTCGGTGCCGGTGAGTCTCGCGAGGGACCACAGCGCCAACTTCGAGACGGGCAACCGATGCTCGTTCTCCTGCGCCCACACCCATTCCAGGGTCAAGGACTCGGCGCCGGAGAGGACCGGCACCAGCCGGTAGTCGTCCCCGTACGGGACGTTCCTGCCGAAGCGCTGGACGTAGCCGAGCGCTGCCACAGCCATGAGCAACCATACGGCGCACACGAAGAGGCGGGGCCAGGAGTCCTGAGAGTCGACGCGATCCGGGACGGTTGCCGATGCACCGTGGGACGTTGCCGCCTCAGCCGGTGAGATCACGGTACGTCCCGAGCGTCGCCCGCGCACAGGCTCGCCATGTGAACACCCGCGCCCTTTCGAGTCCGCGCTGGCGCAGGGTGCGCCCGAGATCCTCGTTGTCGAGCACCTCACGCAGCCCGGTGGTCCACGCCTCGCGGTCGTTCACCGGCAGCCGCAGCGCCGCCTCGCCGAGCGTCTCCACCAAGGCAGGGATGTCAGAGCAGACCACGGGCGTGCCGCAGGCCATGGCCTCCACCGGCGGCAGGCCGAAGCCCTCGTAGATGGATGGATACGCGAAGACGGCCGCACTGCGGTACGCTCGCGCCAGATCCCGATCCGATAGAAACGACCGGCGCAGCAGCGTGTTGCCCAGTCGGAGCCTCCGCGCGCAGTCGTGGACGGGGCTCGACTTCCACCCCGGAGGCCCGACCAGAACGAGCGGATGCGCGCGCCGAAGCTCGAACGGAAGGCCGGCATACGCTTCCAGTAGCAGCACCAGGTTCTTGCGCGGCTCGATGCTGCCCACGAAGAGGATGGCGCCCCGCGGTACCGGCTCGGTCGCTGCGGTGTGCGGCGCAGGGGACAAGTCGCCTGCGACCCCTTCGCCGGCGGCTTTCACGGGGCGGAACAGCTCGTGGTCGACGCCGAGCGGGGTCACCCGTACGCGCTCGGGCTCGATCTCCGGGAACGCATCCAGCAGCTCGTCCCGCACGACCTGGCTTATGGCCAGAAACCTGTCCACGCGCGCGACCCTGCGCGCGAAGTCACGCCGGAAGAGATACACGCGGGCGGCAGGATGCGTCTCGGGATACAGCGCCAGCGAAAGGTCGTACACCGTCACCACGGTGGGGCCGTGGAACGGGCGCGGCACGTAGTTGGTCTCGTGATACAGATCGTACTTCCCGCCTGCCGCCCGGACCCGGAACATGGCGTCCAGCGCCGGCGGGTAGAGGCGCGTGAACGGCTGGGTGAACACCAATCGCTGCAGGAGCAATCTCAGAGAGGGTCCGCGAGATCCCTCGTCCAGCGAGTCGCTTGCCGGCTGCCACCCCCTGCGGACCGAGAGCGGTAGAAAGAAGTGCGACTCGAGTGCCGGCTCCAGGTCGAGGAGTGCGGAGCAGAGGTGCGCCACGTAGCGCCCTACGCCTGTGCGGGGGGGAAGGAGCGGGATGCCGTTGTAGATCACACGCATCAGTCGGCACGCTCCACCTACCCGCCCTCGACCGCCTTCAGATACGTGTCCACGACCTCGCCCGGATCGCCCATGGATTGCACGCGGCCGTCGTCGAGCCAGAGCACCCGGTCGCTCCAAGCCTCGGCGGCTCCGGTGTCGTGCGTCACGAGCACGACGCTCGCGCCCTGCCGCTGGAACTCGCGGATCCTGTCGTGGCAGCGGGCGACGAACCCGGCGTCCCCGACGGAGAGGATTTCGTCGACGAGCAGGATCTGGGGGTCCACGTGCACGGCGACCGAGAAGGCGAGCCGCATGTACATGCCCGTCGAGTAGGTGCGGACGGGCTGATCGATGTACTCGCCGAGGTCCGCGAACTCCACGACGGCCGCGGCCCGACGGTGGATCTCGGCGCGGGAGAGCCCCAATACGATGCCCTCGATCTCCACGTTCTCGCGGCCGGTGAGGTCCATGTGGAAGCCGGCGCCGAGCTCGAGGAGCGTGGCGACGCGACCACGGGTCTCGATGCTGCCGCGATCGGGGCTATAGATCCCGGCCAGCAGACGCAGGAGCGTCGATTTCCCCGAGCCATTCCGGCCGACCACGCCCAGCGTTTCCCCGCGGGCCACGGAAAGGTCCACCCCGCGCAGGACGGCGTGGCGCGGTCGAGGCTCGCGCCGGCCGGCCAGAAGATCCACGAGCGACTGCTTCAGGTGGCGCTGGCGAGTGGCCACGAGATCGAAGGACTTCCAGACGTCCCGCACCTCCACCGCGTGGCCCGTCTGTGCCCGCGTCACGGCATGCGGCCTCACAGCAGCTCCGCGAAGCCGCGACGTTCGCGCTCGAAGAGCAGCGCGCCCGCCCCGAACACCAGCACCGACACTGTGAGGGCGAGGCCCAGTGACATCCAGTCTGGCCAGGCCCGGCGATAGAGCACGTCCTGGTAGCCGCCGATCAGCACGGCCAACGGGTTGACGCGCAGCACCCAGCGCAGGCCGGTCGGCACCATCTCGGGCGCGTAGATGATCGGAGCAAGGAAGAAGAGCACCAGCAGCACGTTCGAGAGGATGTGCTCCAGGTCCCGGAACCGGACACCGAGCGAGCTTACGAAGAGCGCCAGCCCCGAGGTGAACACCGTCTGGATGAGGACGATCGGCACCAGTGCCATCAGCGGAGCGCCAGGCACGCGGCCGAGGACCGCGGCAAGCAGCAGGACGAGAGGGAGGCTTACCAGGAAGTGCACGAGCTGCGAGAGCACCGCCACGAGCGGCAGAACCTGGGCAGGGAAGTAGATGCGCCGCACAAAGCCGGCGCCCTGCCGCACGGAACCCGTGGCTACGGAGAGGGCGGTGCTGAACCACGTCCACGGCAACAGCCCGCAGGCCAGGAAGAGGACGAAATCGTCGATTCCTACCCGCAGGATGGTCGAAAAGACCACAGTGTACACCACGAGGAGCAACAGCGGGTTGAGGATGCTCCAGAAATAGCCGAGGCCGTGACCCCGGTAGCGTGCGCGAAGGTCACGAAGCGTGAGGACCCAGAGGAGGTCGCGGAACGCCACGAGCTCCCGGATCAGCTTCAGGTGCGCACCTCCGCGTCGTCCCCGACGAGCAGGCGGAGCGCGCGAGGAGCCTGACCATCCGCGACGACGAGGGCCCGCTTGCCGATGAGGCTGTCCTCCAGGCGCTCGATACCCACGATCACGGCTCCCGGCAGGATGACCGCATGCTGGACCGTCGTGCGCTCGATGCGGCACCCGTCGCCGATGCTCGTGTGCGGCCCGATGAACGCGTCGCTGACCTGCGTCCCGCGCCCGACGACGGCCGGGCCACGGATCGTGCTGCGTTCGACCGTGGCACCCTCCTCCAATCGAACGCGTCCCACGACCCGGCTGGCCGCGTCCACACTGCCGCGGATGTCGCGCGTCGTGAGCTCGTCCAGCACGACCGTGTTGGCCTCAAGGATGTCGTCCTTCTTCCCGGTGTCGAGCCACCAGCCCTCGAGGATCGAGGACGTCACCTTCCCTCCGGCGCGCAGCAGCTCCTCCAGCGCGTCCGTGATCTCGAGCTCACCACGCCACGACGGGCGGATCCGATCGATGGCACCGTGAATCGCGGGCCCGAAGACGTAGATGCCGACCAGCGCCAGGTCGGAGATGAACTCGGCGGGCTTCTCCACCAGCCGCTGCAGCACACCGGCCTCATCCAGTACCGCCACCCCGAACTGCTGCGGGTTCGGGACGCGCTTCAACAGCACCAGGGCGTCCGATCCCTCGGTTCGGAAGCGCGCCAGGACCTCGGTTAGCCGCATGCCGAGGAGGTTGTCGCCCAGGTACATCGTGAATGGGTCGTCGCCCAGGAACGGCCGCGCCGTCTTTACCGCATGGGCGAGGCCGAGCGGCTCGGCCTGCACGATGAAGGTGAGTCTCAGACCCCACTGGCTTCCATCCTCGAGCGCTGCCCGCACGGCAGTGCCGGTCTCGGGCGAGATCACAATCCCGACCTCCTCGAGCCCGGCGTGCGCCAGCTGCTCGAGCACGTAATGAATGATCGGGCGATTCGCGACGGGGACCAGCTGCTTGGCGATGGTGTGCGTCAGCGGGCGCAGGCGCGTCCCACGTCCGCCGCTGAGGACCAGCCCCTTCACGGGGACATCGCTACAGGCTGGGGGCGGTAGGGTGGCGGCGACGGAGAAGCATCCGTTCCCGCGGAGGACTCCGGGGCGGCCCGCGGCCCTCGCAGCGCATCGATCGAGAAATCAGGTCGTACCAGCGTCAGGTTGGGGCTGTAGTAGGGGTCCCCGGCTTCGAGGACGCCCGACCACAGCTGGATCATGTGCGCTTCATCGGACAGGGGGTGACGGCGGCCGCGCGTGCCGCCCTCGTGGTGGTAGAGCTCCGCGTACGGCGTGTACACCGTGCGATAACCGGCCGCTCCCGCGCGCAGGCACAGATCGATGTCGTTGTAGGCGATTCGAAGGTCCTCACGAAACCCGCCCAGCTCCTGAAAGAGCGCCTTTCGAATCATGAGGCAGGCGCCGGTCACAGCCGAGTAGTTGCGGATGGCGAGGGCGAACGTCGCGTAGCCGGGGTCGCGACGGGCTTGGTTGAGAAACGCGTGGTTCGCGACCCCGCCGACTCCAAGCAGAACGCCCGCGTGCTGGATCCTGCCGTTTGGGAAGAGCAGGCGTGCTCCTACAGGGCCGATCTCCGGACGCTGGGCATGCTCGACGAGAGCCTCGAGCCAGCCCGCCCCGATCACCTCCACGTCGTTGTTGAGGAACAGCAACAGCTCGCCAGCTGCTTCCGCGACGCCACGGTTGTTGATCGCGGAGTAGTTGAACGGCATCGCACAGTCGATTCGCCGGTGGGGAGTGGCGGACAGGTACTCCAGCGTCTCCGGCTCCACGCTGCCGTTGTCGAGGATCAGGATCTCGTACTCGGCGTAGCGGGTCTTCTCCTCGATCGAGCGGATGCAGCGCTCGAGCAGGTGCAGCCGGTCCCTCGTGGGGATGAGGATCGAGACGCGCGGCTGCCCGCGGATGCGGAACCGCACGCGGTAGAGCAGCGGGAGGAACGGCGAGTCCTCGGCGACGGCGTCCCATCCCCGCCGATCCGCCGCATCCTGCAGCGCGCGTCGCCCCGCCTCGTGTGCCTGCGGCTTGGCACGCCGGTCCTCGGCTGTCGAGCCCGCGATCTTGCGCCAGCCGTAGGCCGGGAGTGGAACGTGCCCCACGCGCCGCGCCCGCTCGGTCGCCCGCAGGAACAGGTCGTAGTCCTGGCTTCCCTCGAAGCCCTCACGGAAGCCTCCGAGATCCTCCAACAGGGAGCGCCGGAGGAGCGCGAAGTGCGTGATGTAGTTCATGGACAGCAGGAGCTCCGGGCTCCACGCCGGCTTGAAGAACGGCTCAACCCGGCGTCCCTCGGCGTCCAGCTTGTCCTCGTCGGTGTAGACGAAGTCCAGCTCCGGGTCGGCGCGGAGACGCAGCGCCATTTCGTACAGCGCATACGGCCGCAGTACGTCATCGTGATCGAGGAAGCCGACGAAGTCGCCGCGCGCAGCGCGCAGCCCCTCGTTCTGGTTGCCGGCGATACCAAGGTTGCGGGGAAGCCGGACCAGCCGGACGCCGGCGGAGTTCGCCGCCACGTCGAGCAATTCG
Source organism: Gemmatimonadota bacterium (assembly GCA_013696835.1). Lineage (GTDB taxonomy): Bacteria > Gemmatimonadota > Gemmatimonadetes > JACCXV01 > JACCXV01 > JACCXV01. The sequence continues at coordinate 7,953 of JACCXV010000147.1, forward strand.
CGGACCGCGGGATCCTTGCATCCACCATCCACGAGCACGTACTCCCAGGCGGGATACGACTGGGCGAGCATGGAGTCGATCGTCTCGCGCAGCACGGCTGGCGGGGGGTCGAGCACGGCGGTGACCACCGAAATGCGGGGCGCGGCCGGCCAGGAGGCGACCGCCTCGCGCTGACGTAGCAGGTCGGCGGCACCCGGTTCGTGGCGCTGGATCCAGGCCTGGTACGCATCGGCGCCCGACAGCGTCAACTCGGCGGACGTGGCGTGGGCGAGGTCCGCGTCCGTGAGGCCCTTTCGAAGAACGTCGAGAGGTCCTCGCGTCAACGTGGCGTTCACGAGCGCCACCGACGTGCGGTAGACG
>JACCXV010000017.1 GCA_013696835.1 Gemmatimonadota bacterium
CAGCTCCTCATGGACCGCCTCATGAACTACTACGGGCCGGTCGTCTACGCCCTGGCCGCCCTCGCCTTCGTCGGCTGGCTCATGGCGACCCGCGACGTGAGCGTCGCGACCCTGGTGGCGATTTCAGTCGTGATCCTCGGCTATCCGTGCGCGCTCGGGCTCACGACCCCGCTCATCCTCGCCATCGGCGGCGGGCACGGGATCGCGCGCGGGCTCCTCGTGCGGGCCGGTGAGTTCTTCCAGGCGCTTGCCGAGGTGGACACGGTTGCCTTCGACAAGACGGGCACGCTCACGTACGGGCGGCCCACCGTCTCCGAGGTGATCCCGTTGGGGAATGGCGCGAAGAGCGACGAGCGTGAGGTCCTGGCCACCATCGCCGCCGCCGAGGCCGGAAGCGAGCACCCGCTCGCGGGTGCCATCGTGCGCTACGCCGAGTTCCAGGAGGTGATCCTGCCCGGGGCCACGGAGTTCCGCGCGGTGGCCGGCAAGGGCGTAGTCGCCACCATCGACGGCCGGCGCGTGCTGGTCGGACGGCGTTCGTTCCTGGCGGGCGAGGGGGTGCACGTCAACGGGCAGGAAACGACCCCCGGGATCGCGCGCGCCGAGGTGCTCGAGGGCAGCCACACCGTCGTGTATGCGGCGGCAGACGGCCGGCTGATCGGTGCGGTCGCGCTGCAGGACATGCCGCGGCCCGGGATCGCCGGCGTCATGCGACGGCTGCGCGAGCTCGGGATCAGGACGGCGATGCTGACGGGGGACAGCCGCCCGGTCGCGGCGGCGGTCGCCGCGGACATCGGCATCGACGAGGTGCACGCCGAGCTTCTGCCCCCCGACAAGGTCGGTGTGATCGTCCGGCTGCAGCGGGAGGGGCGAACGATCGCGATGGTGGGTGACGGCATCAACGACGCGCCTGCCCTCGTGCAGTCCGACGTGGGCATCGCCCTGGGTGCCGGTACCGACGTCGCCATGGAGTCGGCGGGTGTGGTGCTCGTGAGCGACAAGCTCGACAAGGTGGTGAGCGCGATCCTGCTCGGGCGCGCCTCGCACCGGAAGATGCGGCAGAACATCGCCATCGCGGTGGCGTTCAACGCCCTGGGGATCGTGCTGGCGGGGCTGGGGCTCGTCACCACCTGGGTAGCCATCGGGATCATCGTCGCGTCGGTTGCGGCGGTGCTTCTCTCGACGCTGTCCCTCCTCCGGCTCGAGCTGGGTGCGGAAGAGGTCAACGCGGGTGGCACCGTCGTCGAGACGATGATCCCCGCCCGCCGCATGCATTGCGACGAGTGCTCGCGAAAGATCACGAGCAGTCTTTCGGCCGTCGACGGGGTTCGGAAAGTCGTCCCGGACAGGGTGCGGAAGGAGGTACTGGTCGCCTACGAGTCTGGGCAGATCAGCGAGGACCGGCTCCGCGACCTGCTCGTGGAGCTGGGCGTCCGCTAGTGATCGGTGACTCCCTCCGCCAGGGATGCGCTGACTCATGAACCCGGCTGACTACCTCTGGGCCGTAGTCGTTGCGCCGCTGGGACTGGGGGTCCTGGGCTTCGTCGAGCCGTGCACGGTCGGGTCGAGCCTGCTCTTCGTGAAATACCTCGAGGGGAAGGAGCGCTCGGCGAAGATGCTCGAAACAGCGGTGTTCACGCTGACGCGGGCCCTGTTCATCGGCGGCCTCGGCGCAGTCGCCGCCTTCGTGGGCTCCACGTTCCTCAGCGTCCAGCGCTGGTTCTGGGTGCTGCTGGGCACCGTGTACGTGGCGCTCGGCGTGCTCTACGTCGCCAGGAAACACGGGCGGTTCATGCGCACGCTCGGCCCCCGGCTGGGGCGCGGCCGGCGGGCGCGGAGCGCGGCAGTCCTGGGGGTGGTCTTCGGCCTCAACATCCCCGCCTGCGCCACCCCGCTCCTGACGGCGCTCATGGCGGCGAATCTCGGAGCCGGGACGATCAGCCGCGGATTCCTCGTGATGGCGATTTTCGGCCTCGCCCTCTCGCTGCCGCTCTTGGGCGTCGTGTTCTGGGGGAGAGCCCGTGGGTGGCTCGACCGGCTCGCCGCCTTCGCCGAGCGCGCGCCCCTGGTGACCGGGGCGGTCTTCATCCTCCTCGGGGCCTGGTCGATCTACTTCGGGTTCACCGCGTGAGTGCCCGGTGCGACCGGAATCCCGTTCTGGCGTGTCCGTCCCTGCTCGCTGCCTGCTCGCGCGATCCGGCTGGTCCTCCCCCCAACCCGCTTTCGGCTCGGTCTCCGGGGCGACGGCGGGGCTCCATCGACGATCGAGCAAACCGTCGCGCCAGAGGCCGGAACTCCGGAGGGAAGCGCGAGCAGCGCCGCGAGTTCGGCTCGGAAGCCGTGCAGCTCCTGTAGCCGGACGTCGATGTCGTGCAGCTGCTTCTCGCGCAGTCGCCGCACGCGGGCGCAGGGCCTCTCCCCTGCCCCGACCAGCTCGAGGACGTCTGCGACCTGCTCGAGCGAGAGGCCGAGCGCCTGTGCCTTTCGGATGAACCGGACCCGTTCGACGATCTCGGGCGTCTAGAGCCGGTACCCGGAGGCCGAACGCACCGGCAGCGGGATGAGCCGCCGGCGCTCGTAGAAGTGCAGCGTCTGAACGCCCACGCCAAGCATCCTGGCGGCCTCCCCCGCGAACATCGCCCGACGCACTGTGGCGCCAGGTTTCAGCCGGCCTTCTCCATCTCGCTTCCGCAGCAGCACCGCGGCGGCTGCTCACCGCCCTTCCCGGGCGCGGCGCCCTTCGTCACCTCGATTTCGCACCCACAGTCCGCGTGGGGGCAGCGGTACCGTTCTCCGGTCTTGAGAGCCATCGCTTTCTCCTTGATTTGGGGTCCGAGCCCACGCGCCGAACGGCGTGCGGCCATCGTAACGTTAACCATCTAGTCGAGTAGAAAGTCAAGCCCCTCGCCGTTCACCGGTTGAGGACCTTGACGATCGCTATCACGAGCAGGACGACCAGCAGGACCCCCACAAGGACCCAGATCAGCATCATCGAGTGCATCCCCATCATGTCGTCCATCACGATCCTCCTCCTGTTCTGGAGAGTCGGAGTCATCGTCTCCTCAGGCTGAACTCGGTCGCCGCGAGGACTCCACCGTCGGCAGTTTTCCGACTACCCCGGCAGGAGCCGTGCGGAATGGAACGCGCGCAGCACCGGGTCCGCGCCGATCCCGACGCCAAGCAGCCCCGCGGCACAGGCAAACGTCGCGACCGCTGCCCGGCGACTCAGCAGGGGCATGGGCCCGGCGGGGGCTTCGAAATAGCTGGGACCCAGGACGCGGGCGTAATACGCGAGCGAGACTACCGTGTTCACGGCGGCTACGATCGCGAGCCACGCGTACCCGGCATCGATGGCGGCCGTGAAGAGCGTGAGCTTGGCTGTGAACCCGGCCAGCGGCGGGATCCCCACGAAAGAGAGGAAGCTCAGGACGAGGCTGACGGCGAGGAACGGGTGCACGCGGGCGAGGCCCGCGTAGCTGTCCAGAGCGGTGCGCCCCCGGAGCTCGATGACCACGCCGAACGCCGTCAGGTTCGCCAGCGCGTACGCCAGCAGGAAGTAGAGCAGGGACGCAATGGCGAGGTCGCTGCGGTCCAGCGCGACCACGGCCATGAGGCCGTAGCCCGTCTGCGAGACTGCCGACCAGCCGAGCAGGCGTCGCACGTTCTCTTGCCACAGAGCGGCCAGGTTCCCGAGCGTCATCGTCGCGGCCGCCAGTCCGGCCACCAGCAGGCGCCAGTCCACGGCTGTCTCGGGGAGCGTGAGCGAGAGCCGGCCGAGAGCGAGGAGCGCGCCGACTTTGGGAGCCGCTGTGACGAAGGCGGCCACCGGAGCGGGCGCTGCATCGGCGACGTCCGGCATCCACGCGTGCGCGGGCACGGCGCCCATCTTGCGGGGTCGGCGTCGAATTCCTCCTTACAGTCCGTGCTGCAGAAATACTAGGGCGTTCCCCTGGTACTGGGTCGTCGCGACGGCGTCGGTATCCTCGATCGTCATCTTGCACACTTCATGTAGGGCCTCCTTCGGATGAGCGTTTGGTCGATCGACGCACGCTCGTCGCATGCGCCTCTGGCCTGCCTCCCCTCAAGCGGTCACTCGCGGTTCCGAGCGGATCCGCTTGATCAGGAAGAGGGTGAGGGCGATGAGGGCGGCGATCATGGACAGCACCAGCAGAGAGGCGAGGGTCATGCCCGCGACGCGCATGGGGCATATGCCACCACCCTCTTGCATCGCCCCCATTCCCATCCCCGAGCCATTCCCAGCCCCCCCGCAGCACATCGGGGCGATGCGCGGCGAACTCGTAGGCTTCGCGGAATTCCGCCGGCGCCTGGCGAACCCTGGCGGGAAACGTCAGCGGCCCTGCGAGGGCGGCGTACTGCTGGCGGCCAGCGTGTTCTGTCACAGGCTCACGTTTGGCGCCGAACGCCCACCACGCCCCAACGGCTGCCGCGAGACTCACGAAGAAAACGGCGGCCAAGACT
>JACCXV010000029.1 GCA_013696835.1 Gemmatimonadota bacterium
CGGCGGCCGACCCCGCGCCCATGCAGTACATCGCCCCGTACGCCGGCTGCGCCATGGCCGAGCACTTCATGTACAAGGGCGGCCACACGCTCTGCGTCTACGACGACCTCTCGAAGCAGGCGAGCGCGTATCGCCAGCTGTCGCTCCTGCTCCGCCGGCCGCCGGGCCGCGAGGCGTACCCGGGCGACGTCTTCTACCTGCACTCGCGGCTGCTCGAGCGGGCGGCAAAGCTCTCGAACGAGCTGGGCGGGGGCTCGCTGACCGCCCTGCCGATCATCGAGACCCAGCAGGGGGACGTCTCGGCCTACATCCCGACGAACGTGATCTCGATCACCGACGGCCAGATCTATCTCGAGCCGGACCTGTTCTACGCCGGCGTGCGCCCCGCCATCAACGTCGGGATCTCGGTCTCGCGCGTGGGCGGCAACGCGCAGATCAAGGCCATGCGCAAGGTGGCCGGCAGCCTGCGCCTCGATCTGGCCCAGTTCCGCCAGATCGAAGCCTTCGCGCAGTTCGGGAGCGACCTGGACAAGGCGACGCTGCAGCAGATCGCCCGCGGGCAGCGCACGGTGGAGATCCTGAAGCAGCCGCAATACCAGCCGATGCCCATCGAGGAGCAGGTCGCGATCCTCTATGCCGTGACCCGCGGGCACCTGGACACCTATCCCGTGTCACAGGTCCGCGACTACGAGCAACGCTTCCTCGACTATCTCCGCACGCAGCGGCCCCAGGTCCTGGAGACGATCCGCGATGGCAAGGAGCTGTCCGAAGAGGTGGAGGGCGCGATCCGCGACGCGATCTCCGGCTTCGCCGAGACCTTCCAGCCGCAGGGCGAGCCCGCGGCCCAGGCCGAGCCGGCGGCCCAGGCCGAGCCAACCGCGCAAGGCGAGCCCGCCTCCGCCTCCGCCGCCTGATCCGATGGGCAAGGTCCAGCAGCTCCGGCGCCGCATCCGCTCGGTGCGGAGCACGCGCCAGATCACGAAGACGATGGAGATGGTCTCGGCGTCCAAGTTGAAGCGCGCGCAGGACCGGGTCGTCGCCGCGCGGCCCTTCGCGACGATGATGCGCGAGGTGATCGGCGCGCTGGACGTCGACCCCGGGCTCATCGAGCACCCGCTCATGCGCCAGCCCGCCGAGCGGCGCGCGGCCGCCGTGTTCGTGTTCACCTCGAACCGCGGCCTGGCCGGGGCCTTCAACGCGAATCTGGTCAAGCGCGCGCAGACGCTGCGATCCGAGCTCGAGCGCGAAGGCCTGGCCGTGAGGCTCCACCTGGTGGGGAAGAAGGGCGCCGCGGCGTTCCGCTACCGCGGCGACAAGCCGGAGAGCGTATGGACGGATCTCTCGGACCGTCCGTCGTTCGAGGAGGCGGACCGCGTCTCGCACGTGGTAGTGGAGGAGTTCGCCGGCGGGGCCGTGGACGAGGTGTGGCTCGTGGCGCCGCGGTTCAACTCGCCGGTGGACACGCCGCCGACCGTGGACCGGATCCTGCCCATCGGCTCCGAGGCGGGAGATCCGACCGGTCGCGACGGCTCGCGGGCGGGTGAAACCCCATCGCCGCCGCGGGGCGGCCGCGAGAACCCGAAGCCGCTCTACCTGCTCACCCCGTCCGCCGAGGAGATCTTCACGCAGCTGCTGCCGCTGTACGTCAGGAACTCGGTGTACCGCGCGTTGACCGAGACAGCCGCCGCGGAGCACGGGGCGCGGCGCACCGCGATGAAGAACGCGACGGACAACGCGGGCGAGATCCTGGACGACCTGAATCGTACCTACAACCGCGCGCGCCAGGCCCAGATCACGCAGGAGATCGCGGAGCTGCTGGGCGGCGCCGAGGCTCTGAGGGGCTGACAAGGAGGATTCGATGGCTGAGGTGACGCAGGCCGGAGCGGCCACCATGGAGCGCCCGCGTACGCAAGGCACGGACGGCGCCGGAGAGCGGAAGAGCGGCACCGTGGTGCAGGTCATCGGGCCGGTGCTGGACGTCGAGTTCCCGTCCGACGCCGTGCCGGAGATCTTCACTGCCCTGCAGCTGAGCTCCGAGGGCGGGGAGGGCGCGCCCGAGCTCCGCATCACGGCCGAGGTGCAGCAGCACCTGGGACGCAACCGCGTGCGCGCCGTGTCGATGAGCTCCACGGACGGCGTCGTGCGCGGCATGGAGGTCGTGAACACAGGGGCGCCGATCTCCGTGCCGGTGGGAAAGGGCGTGCTGGGCCGGATCTTCAACGTGATCGGCGAGCCCATCGACGAGCTGGGGCCGGTGGACGCCGAGGAACGCTGGTCCATCCACCGCGAGCCGCCCGCCTTCCCCGACCTCGAGCCCAAGACCGAGATCTTCGAAACCGGCATCAAGGTCGTGGACCTGCTGGCGCCCTACGTGCGCGGCGGCAAGACGGGACTCTTCGGCGGTGCCGGCGTGGGAAAGACCGTCATCATCATGGAGCTTATCCACAACATCGCGATGCACCACGGCGGCTACTCCGTGTTCTCGGGAATCGGCGAGCGCACGCGCGAGGGCAACGAGCTGTACCGCGAGATGAAGGAGGGGGGCGTGCTCGACAAGGCCGTGCTGTGCTACGGCCAGATGAACGAGCCGCCGGGCGCGCGCCTGCGCGTGGGCCTTACGGGCCTCACGCTCGCCGAGTACTTCCGCGATCAGAGCGGCGCTGATGTCCTCTACTTCATCGACAACATCTTCCGCTTCACGCAGGCTGGCTCCGAGGTCTCGGCGCTGCTGGGCCGGATGCCGTCGGCGGTAGGCTACCAGCCGACGCTGGGCACCGAGATGGGCCAGCTGCAGGAGCGGATCACGTCGACCAAGCGCGGCTCGATCACCTCCGTGCAGGCCATCTACGTCCCTGCGGACGACCTCACGGATCCCGCGCCCGCGACCGCCTTCACGCACCTGGACTCGACGACCGTGCTCTCGCGGCAGATCGCCGAGCTCGGCATCTACCCGGCGGTGGACCCGCTCGACTCCACCAGCCGCATCCTGGATCCGCAGTTCCTCGGCGAGGAGCACTATTCCGTCGCGCGCGCGGTGCAGCGCACCCTGCAGCGCTACAAGGACCTGCAGGACATCATCGCGATCCTCGGAATCGACGAGCTGTCCGAGGACGACAAGGTGATCGTCGGCCGCGCCCGGCGGATCCAGAACTTCCTCTCGCAGCCCTTCAACGTGGCCGAGGCGTTCACCGGCCGGCCCGGGAAGTACGTGAAGCTGGAGGACACGATCCGCTCGTTCCGGGACGTGGTCGAGGGCAAGCACGACGACCTGCCGGAGCAGGCCTTCTACATGGTGGGGACGATCGAGGAGGCGGTGGAGAGCGCGAAGGCCCTGTAGGCCGGCGCCGGCGTACGCGGCGATCCGCCCAACGAACGAGGCGCCTGAGGAGGAGGACGGATGGCACAGGAGGGGCTGCAGCTTAGGATCATCACACCCGAGCGCGTCCTGTTCGACGAGGCGGTGGACGCCGTAACGGCGACCGCCTGGGACGGTGAGCTCGGGATCCTGCCGCGGCACGCGCCGATGATCGCCCTGCTCGGGATCGGTCCGTTCCGGGCGAAGCGCGGAGGCTCCTATCAGTATTTCGCCGTCCACGAAGGGTTCCTCCACGTGGCCGACGGTGTGGTCACGGTCCTGGCCGCAGCCGCCGAGAGCGCCGAGGAGCTCGAGGCCGATCAGGCCAGGCTCGCCCAGATGGTCCGCTCCTCGGACTCGCTCCTCCAGAGCACCATCCCCGGGGACGAGGAGCGCAAGCGACTGCTGCGGGAGAAGGCCCGCCGCAAGGTCGTCGCTCGCGCCTGAGGACGGGCGGAGGGGGACTTCGCCGGCCCTTCGACCCCGCCGCCGCCTCCTCGCGAGATGCGTGACCCCGGCGGCGCGCTGCATTACATTCGCGGCACCCTTTCCCCTCGCTCCATGCCTCCCAGGAATCCGAACGGACGCACCGTGAACTCCGAGAAGATCGAGAGCGTGCTGCGCACTCTGCCGGAGGTCCGCGCAGCCAAGGTCGCCCTCGACGTCGACGGGTCCATCGCCGAGATCCACCTGGTGGCGCCGGACACCGTGAGCGCCAAGGCCACCGTCCGCAACGTCGAGAGCCTGCTCAAGGCGGCGCTCGGCCTGGACGTTGATCACCGGGTGATCTCCGTCGCCCAGGTGCGGCTGGACGCAGACGTCGGCGGCAGCGGCGGCAAGGCGCGCGCGGGCGGCACGCTCGCCGACCTGCCCAACCTGCGCCGCGGACCGGCGCGCGTGCGCTTCCTCGAGGTGAACTTCACGAGCGAGGCGCCCTTCAAGGTGAAGTGCGAGGTGACGCTGGACTGGGGCGGGGAGAGCTTCTCCGGAGCGGCAACCGACACCTCGACCGCACGCAGCCGGCCGCGGCTCGCGGCGCGAGCCGCCTGTGACGCGCTGGAGTCGTTCCTCGAGCGGAACGTCGCCCTCTCGCTCGAGCACTTCCAGATCCTCGACACCCCCGTCGGCTCGATCGCGCTCGCCTGCCTGCGCAACCTCGGGCGTGAGGACCGCCAGCGGACGCTGGTGGGGAGCGCCCTAATCGAGGAAGACCCGAATCAGGCTGCCGTGCTCGCCGTCCTGGACGCCCTCAACCGCATGGTCCTGCGGGCGGGCGGGCCGTCGGCGTGATGCGCCTGTATCGCTATCCGCTCTCCACCAACGTGGAGCGCGTGGCGCTCGCCCTCGCCCACAAGAGGCTCGCCGTCGAGTCGGTCGTGATCGATCCCGCCGACCGCAGCGAGGTTCGCCGGATCAGCGGACAGGACCTGGTCCCGGTCCTCGACGACGGCGGACGCGTCGTCTTCGACTCGATGGAGATCGTGCGCCATCTTGACGAGCGCTATCCCGACAGGCCGCTCTATCCGCGCGACCCCGCACGGCGGGCGGAGATGCTCGTGTTCATCGAGTGGTTCAACCGCGTCTGGAAGCGTCCGCCCAACGACATGGAGGCGGAGCTGGGGAAGCCGCAACCCGACCGCGAGCTCGTCGCGCGCTGGGGCCAGGCGATGCGGGACTGGCTCGGAGTGTTCGAGGACATGCTGAACGGACGCGACTACCTGATGGGGGACGAGCTCTCGGCGGCCGACATCGCCGCGTTCCCGTTCCTCAAGTACGGCCTGGACGGCGAGCAGCAGCTCTGCCGGGACGAAGATCCCCACCTCTTCCACCGCCTCCTGGTGGACCACCAGCCCGTGCTGCCGGACCACCCGCGCCTGGCGGAGTGGATCCGGCGCCTGGACGAGCTGCCGCGCGCCTGACTCGGGCTGGGCATTCGCCCGCACTCTCCCGCCGGCACCCCGGCTGCCACAGGGGGACTGGCTCGACCTTCGGCTTCGGCTCTCCCCGTTTCTCCGCTTACTGGAACCTGAAGGTTCGCGTGGCGGCGAAGCCCGCTGCCGCCGCGCCTAGCGCGAGCGCGATCACGTGCGGCAGGGCGCTGGCCGCGCCGGACTCGAAGCTCACCAGCCGGTGCAGCGCGTCCATCGTGATCCCCGTCGGCAGGAACAGCGCCAGCCGCTGCATCCACGCGGGCGTGATCTCGATCGGCCACCAGCAGCCGCCGAGCGCCGCGAGGACGTTGCTCGCCAGCACGCCGACCGCGGTCGCCTGTCCCTCGCTCCGAGCCAGGTTGCCCAGCAGCAGGCCCAGCGCGGCCGCCAGCGCCGCCCATGCCACGAGGACGAGCAGGAGCATCGTCAGGTCGGGTCCCCAGCGCATCCGGAAGAGCAGCGTGCCCGCGAGCATGGCGAACGCGATCTGCACCAGGCCCAGCGCCATGCGCCCGGCCCATTTTCCGAGCACGATACCGCCCCGAGGGAGCGGCGCCGACGCCAGCCTGCGGAGGAGCCCCTGCTGCCGTTCGATCACGAGCAGGATCGCCCCGGAGGTCAGCATGACCAGCAGCGTGAACATCACCATCGTTCCGGGGATGGACTGCTCGAAGCCGGTAGGCACGCGTGTCCTGCGGCCGGCTTCAGTGACGTTGAGGTTGAGCGTGCGGGGAAGCGAGGCGATACGGGAGAGCTCCGCCGCGTTCACCGGCCTGCCGGACTCCGCCGCAAGCGCCACGTCACCCACCAGCCCGTACACGGCGCGCGCCACCCTCAGCCGGTCGTAGTCACGGTCGGTTCCCTCCTCCGGCGTCGTCAACCGCACCGTGACGCGTCGCCCCGCCAGCACCGAATCGGTGAAAGCCGCCGGCAGGGCGAGCCGGCGGCTGTCCTCCGTCTGCTGCGTCTGCTTGGCTCCGTCGCCGCCGTCCTGCCGCACCTCGAATCCCTGCTGCTCGAGCATGCGCACCAGTTCCCCCGCCAGGAACCCGGCGCCGGGGGGAGTCTCGAGCAGGAGCCGTGGGGGCGTCCCCTCGTCCCCGAAGCCTGCCGTGATCGTGCCGATGAAGAAGAAGAACACCGGCGGCATCACGAACGTCCAGAGCAGGGTCTCGCGCTGGCGAAGCATGTGCCTCACGTCCCTGCTGGCGACGAACCAGGCCGAGCGGAGCGCCGCGCCCACGTCAGCCGACCGCGAAGCCGCGTCGGAGCCGCCGCACCGACAGGG
>JACCXV010000030.1 GCA_013696835.1 Gemmatimonadota bacterium
GGACCGGACCTTCGCGTCGGGGCTCTCAGGGCTGGTTCGCATGGGCGCGTGGGCGGTGGGCCCGGCGGTAGCGGGATTCTTCATGAAAGGGCTGTCGCTCGCGACCCCGCTCTTCGTGGGCGCCGGCATGAAGATCGTCTACGACGTCGTGCTGTGGCTGTCCTTCCGCAGGCTGAAGCCGCCCGAGGAGCTGACCCTGCCGACGGGCTGACCACACGAGGAGCGCCGCTGAGCGGTGGCTGGTTGAATTTCACGGCCGGCCCGGTAGATGCACAGCCACGATGTGCTGACGTATCTCTCGACGCTCGGGTAGAACGTCCGCTGAACCGTGCACCCTCACCTCCACGAGGAAGCCCCATGCGTTTTGGCACCGTGTGCACCGCGGCCACGTGCGCTCTGATGATTGGATTCGGCACCGTGGCGCAGCGGCTCGACGCGCAGGGGATCCCTCTCAAGCCCTCCATCCTCCTGCGTCTGGGCATCGGCGGCGGCAGGGGTGGCACGAGCGTGGACGGCCAGAGCGAGACCGCGGAAGGGTTCATCGGGCACGCGGGTATCGGTTTCTCGGGGCTCGGGACGAGGCTGCTGGTGGAGGCGGAGGCGCAGCCCTTCGAGGTGCAGAACCCGGTGCTGGACGAGGCCTTCCGCGCCGTCTACGTCCTCGCGGCTTTTCAGGTGGGCCTCCTGGGCGCGTACGTCCGACCGGGGCTGGGAGCGGGCGTGCTGTTCTTTACCGGGGACCAGGCCGCGGACGAGACCGACATCGGCCCGGCGGTGGGTGTCTCTGCGGGGTACGAGATCCCCGTTCACCGGCCTGGCGATCGAAGGCGTCGGGCGCTGGTCGATCTCGTCCGATGCGGAGCTCGACGCCCGTCTCTACGGGATCCAGCTCGTGAAGACCTGGAGCTTCTGAGGTCGAACGCCCCTCACCGGGGCTCACGGGGTCCACCCGCCCCCCGGGCATTCCACAAGAGCTTGTAGCATTCTGCTGCAAGGTAGCTCCTCAGTCCGCGGGCATGGTTGCGCTGCCGCGGCCGCCATCTCCTTCACGACCGAAGCTCAAGGCTCGACAAGCGTTGAGGTCCCCTGGCCACAGCCGGGTGACGACTCCAAAGCCGCATGGTTCGATGATTGCAACCGCCGGATTGCCGCGGCCGCGTTCCCTCCTTTCCGCTCTCGATCAAGCCGGAGCAGGCCCGCCCCTGAAGAACGCGCTACTCGTCCTCCCCCTGCTGCTCACCCCTGCCTTCAACCTGGCATACGTGCCGTGAGCGCCCCGCCGGGACTCGCCGAGCCGGTCCCTCGCCAGCCGGCAAGCGCCCCCGCAGGGCTCGCCTCAGGGTTCGGTTCGCAGGACCGCTTGCCGGGCCGCCGGGCGAGGGCGCACGCGAGCTCGCGCGAGACGCCGCAGGCGGAATGGTACCAGACGCCGGTGAACGCTCGCCGGATCGACCGCGCGCTGTCCGGCTCCGGCGATACCACGCTCGGGGTGGCGGCGTCCTTCGACGACCACGATGTGTTGAACGCGACGATCGCCGCGGATCCCTGCACGGTGGAGTCCCTTCTGGCCGAAGCCGACGAGCGGCTCTACGAGGCCAAGGCCGCCGGGCGCGACAGGGTCGTTTCGGGGGACTCTGGTCGGTCGGCCGTTCTCGAGGTGGAGGCCGCCGCGAAGGGGTGAGTCCCCCGGGCGAGGGTCCTTGCCTGCGCGCGAGCCCTGGTCTACCGTAGCGCGCGAGGAAGTGCAACTAGGGGTGCCACGCACGTAACAGGGCATTCCGAGCGTTGCAGGTCCGGCCGGGCCGGCGGTGTTCGACGCGGGCGGCGGCGGGGCTACACCACGGGTGTCAAGACCGGATGGGCAGGTTCCTCACGGGGGACCCGCACGTCCGGTCTTTTGCGTTGCGACCGGTCTCGTGCGCGGCAGCGATTCATGCGACCAACGCGGGAGGTTGGACGTGACAGGCTCCGTGGACAGCGGCGACACGGCATGGGTGCTGTTGTCCTCCGCGCTCGTCCTGCTCATGACCCTGCCGGGGCTCGCCCTCTTCTACGGCGGGCTCGTGCGGCGAAAGAACGTGCTCGGCACCCTGATGCAGAGCTTCGTCGCCCTCGCGGTGATCTCGGTGCAATGGGTGCTGTGGGGGTATTCGCTCTCGTTCGCATCCGGGAACGCGTTCGTGGGCGGTCTGGAATGGGTCGGGCTGCGCGGCGTCGGGCTCGAGCCGAACCCCGACTACGCGGCGACGATCCCGCACCTCGCGTTCATGATCTTCCAGATGATGTTCGCGGCCATCACGCCGGCCCTTATCACCGGCGCCTTCGCGGAGCGAATGAAGTTCTCCGCGTTCCTCGTCTTCACGGTGCTCTGGGCCACCCTCGTCTACGACCCCGTCGCGCACATGGTCTGGGGGACGGGCGGGCTGCTCCGCGGGATGGGGGCGCTGGACTTCGCTGGCGGCACGGTCGTGCACGTGACCTCGGGCATCTCCGCGCTCGCCGCCGCGATCGTGGTCGGCCGGCGCCGCGGCTACGGCCAGGAGCCGCTGCAGCCGCACAACCTGCCGTTCACCGTGCTCGGCGCGGGGCTCCTCTGGTTCGGCTGGTTCGGCTTCAACGCGGGGAGCGCGCTGGGGGCCGGCGGCCTCGCCGCCAGCGCCTTCGTGACCACGCACGTCGCGACCGCGACGGCGGCCCTCTCGTGGATGGCCGCGGAATGGGCCGCCCGTGGCCGACCGACGGTGCTCGGGGCCGCGAGCGGCGCGGTCGCGGGCCTGGTC
>JACCXV010000034.1 GCA_013696835.1 Gemmatimonadota bacterium
TGACCGGACCGTACACGATGATGGACTGGTCCTTCAACGAGGCCTACCCGGACCGCCGCGCGCTCACGATCGCGCTGGCGCACGCGCTTCGGCGCGAGGTGGACGCGCTCGTCGAAGCCGGCTGCAAGTACGTCCAGATCGACGAGCCGGCCGTCTCGACCCGGCCTGACGAGCTCGAGATCGCGATCGAGGCCATGGGAATCTGCACGGAGGGGCTGCCGCAGGACGTGAAGACGATCACCCACATCTGCTACGGCGACTTCGCCGCCATCTACCCCGACATGCTGCGCATCCCGGTGGACCAGTTCGACCTCGAGATGTCGAACAGCGAGCTCGACATGCTCGGCGTCTTCTCCGAGAGCGAGTTCACCAAGGAGATCGCCTTCGGCGTGGTGGACGTCCACAGCCACTCCCTGGAGACCGTCGAGGACGTGAAGCGGCGCGTGCGCGCAGCCCTGGAGGTGATCCCGGCCGAGCGGATCACGCTCGATCCCGACTGCGGCCTCAAGACGCGCACGCGCGAGGAGACGGTGGAGAAGCTGAAGGTGATCGTGCAGGCGGCGCGCGAGTTGCGCGAGGAGTTCGCGCGTCAGCCGGCGGACGCGTAGGCGCGCCCTCGGCTACGTCGCGAGAATCTGCTGGGCGCGCTCGAGGTCCGAGACGCCCAGGATGAGCGTGGCGTGATCACCCTGGCCGGCACCGTACGCGTACTGGATCTCCACCCCGCCCTGCGCGAGCATCTCCGCCAGGTCGCTCAGCGCGCCCGGATGGTTGCGGGTCTCCACGGCCAGCGCGGGTGACTTGACCGCCAGGATGCGCGCCTTCTTGAGCACCTCGATGGCCAGTTCCGCGTCGTCGACGACCAGCCGGGCCACCCCCGCCTCGCGACTGTCTGGCAGCAGAATCGCCCGCATGTTGATCCCGCCCTTGCGCAGGGTCTCGCAGAAGCTGCGCAGCTGGCCGGGGCGGTTCTCGATGAAGATGTTCAGCTGGTCCACGATGGTCATGGGCGTCTCTCCGGTTCGGCGCGAATCAGGAGCCCCGCTCGCCCGTGGCGGCGCCGGACGGCGGCATCTCGAGTTCCCCCCTTCCCTGGCGCGCGCCGCTCGTCGAATCCTCGAATATACCCCCTGGCTCCAACGCGCGACCACGTTCGTGCCGCGGATTCTCTCCCGGCTGAGGTACGCTTCCACTCGGCTGAGCTACGCTTCCACTGCCGCGCTCACGTGCGGGCTCGTGGTCCTGGCAAGCGGCTGCGGAGAGGCACGAGAACGCGCCCGCCAGGACGCGGCGGGATCCGCTGCCGCGGGAGGAAGCGCCGCCGCCGCAGAGGTGCGCGCCGCCTTCGAGGCGTCGCGGGATGCACTGCGGTCCCTGGACGTCGAGGGCTTCCTGGCTGGATACGAGGATGGCCCGGACCTGCTCGTGGTGGACCCGACGGGTGAGTACGTGGGCCGCCGGGCGTTCGAACGCTTCGCTCGAGCCTGGTTTCGCGAGGCACGGCAGGCGGCGCCCACGTACGGCCTCGTGACGGCGCGCGAACGGGTTCATCCGCTCGACGAGAGCACGGCGGTCGCCGTCGTGCACTGGTCGAGTCCCGCGGCATCCGGGTCCTTCCGAAGCCTGCTCCTCTACCGCAAGGGAGGGGGCGGGTGGCGGATCGCCGCCGAGCACTCGGCCGCGGTCCCCCCCGAGACCGGCGTGGACGCGTCGCCGGACAGCACCTCGCCGGGCACGGCCGGCCCTCCCGGGCCCCCGTCGTCCGGCGGGTCCAGCGGCCGCTGACCGATCGCAACCACCTCTCCCGCAGGAGGCCCCGCGGGGAGCGCCCACAGCCGAGCGAGCCGCTCGGGAGAGCGAGGCAGGACCCGCAGCGCACCCATCACGAGTGAGCCTCCCGCCAGCGCCATGAGCGCCGCCATGACGCCGCCAGCGAGACTCGGCTCGGTGGCCGCAGCTCCCGCGCCACCCGCAGCCCGGGACTCCAGCGCGCTTCCCATGTGCACGAAGAGGAACACGAGCGAGTTGTTGAGCGCGTGCAGGAAGAACGTGGCGCCGAGGCTGCCGGTTCGCAGCAGCACCAGCCCCCATACGGCCCCGTTCACGAACGCGGGCGCAGCCTGCAGGGGATTGAGGTGGATGACCGCGAAGAACAGCGCGCTCCAGAGCACGCCTCCGACGGCTCCCCAGCTCGTGGCGAGCCCCCGTAGCAGCACGCCGCGGATCATGAGCTCCTCCATCAGCGGCGCCGCCACTCCGACGGTCACGGCAAGCAGCAGGAACTCGACGCCGTTGCGCACCTCGAAGAGGTCGTCGAGGAAGGCGCCGTCCAGCGGCCCGAACACCAGCGTGAGGAGATAAAGCAGGCCCCCCACGAGCAGCAGGTTGCCGAGCCCGATGCGCAGCAGCGCCCGCAGCGTCGCGACCGAGAAGCCGAAGCCCGAGAACGCCCGGCGCAGCGGCCACCGCGCCAGCCGGAACGCCAGCAGCACGGCCAGCCCCTCTCCCAGCAGGACGACCAGCAAGAACCATAGCTGCTCGGAGAGGCGCTGGACGGGGTGGAGCGCGAGCGCGGCGACCAGCGCCACGAACGCCAGCAGGGGGAGAGACAGGAGGGCCCAGCGCAGGTTCGGCGGGACCCGCGCACCGGCGGGCAGGGGGTCGGGAAGCAGATCGACCGCCGCGGAGGTCACGCGAGCCGCGCGATCACGCAGGTGAGATATCCCGTCTCGGGACAGGTGACGAGCACGGGATGATCGCGGCTCTGCCCGCGCCGCTCGAGAATCTGGCAGGCGCGGCCGGCATCCACCGCGGCAGAGCGCAGCACGTCGAGGAACAGCTGCTCGTCAACGTGGTGGGAGCAGCTGCAGGTGACCAGGATCCCGCCAGGATGAAGGATCCGCATGGCTCGGAGATTGATCTCCTTGTAGCCACGCAGCCCAGCCTCGAGCGCCCGGCGGTTCTTCGCGAATGCAGGGGGATCCAGGATGACCATGTCGAAGCGCTCGCCCCGCCCGTCGAGCTCGTGCAGGCGATCGAACGCGTTGGCCTCGACGAACGTCACGTGGTCCGCGCCGTTGAGACGCGCGTTCTCCCGGCCACGGCGGACCGCGTCGGCGCTGATCTCGACCGCCTCGACATGGTCGGCAGCGCGTGCGGCGTGCAGTGCAAATCCGCCCTGGAAGCTGAACGCGTCCAGCACCCGACCCCGGGCGTACGCGGCAGCCGCTGCATAGTTCTCGCGCTGGTCGAGGAAGGCGCCCGTCTTCTGGCCACGGCGAGGGTCCACGCGCAGGCGCACGGGCCCGATCGCGACCTCGATGGTCTCCGGCACCTGGCCCTGGAGCGTCTCGACCACGGCGGGGAGCCCTTCCAGGGCACGGACACGCACGTCGTTGCGCGCGAGCACGCCGGCGGGCCGGATCCGCCGCGCGAGATGCGCCAGCCAGGCGGGGCCGAGCCGCTCGGCGCCCTGGGAGAGCGTCTGCACGACCAGCCAGCGGTCGTAGCGGTCCACCACGAAGGAGGGGACTCCGTCGGATTCCCCGAACACCAGACGGCAGGCGTGGCCCTCGCCATCGCCCCAGAGATCCTGCCGCAGGGCGAGCGCGGCGTCGAGGCGTGCGTTCCAGAAGGCCTCGTCGGCGGGTTCCGGACGGCGGCTGAAGATGCGGAGCGCGATGAGGGAGGAGGAGCTGTACAGCGCCTGGCCGAGGAACTCGGAGCGTGGGCCCGCCACCTGAACGACCTCACCCCCATGCAGCCCGCCGGGCAGCTCCGCGATGTCGGAACGGTAGATCCACGGATGTCC
>JACCXV010000044.1 GCA_013696835.1 Gemmatimonadota bacterium
GTTCAGGAGTGGCGCTACCGGCACGTCAAGATGGTCCAGCGCACGATCGGCATGAAGATGGGAACGGGTGGCAGCGCGGGGGCGGAGTACCTGGCCAGGACGCTGTCAAAGCCGCTGTTCCCTGACCTCTGGGCGATACGAACGGAGCTGTGACGGCGCAGGCGGCGCCTACTTCAGCAGCTCCCCGGGGCGCAGGTAGAGCGCGGCACGGAGCTCCATCGCGCTGCTGAGCAGCAGGTCGCCCCGCAGGTCGGCGGTTCGCCCCATGCGGTAGTCGGCCCCGACCCGCACGCCGAGCTTCACGTCGGACTGTCCCACCTCGTGCATGTAGAGGAAGAGCGGCTGCGCGTATGCGACGAGCGCGCCTTCGCGCCCGCCCGTGCGTCCGAACGAAGGCCCGCCGCGCAGGCTCACGGTGTTGTCCTGACCGAAGAAGACGTCCAGCTGCCCTTCCACGGCGACGTCGAACGGCAGGCTGCGTGATCGCGGCGACACGAAGGCGCGCAGGCCGGTGCGCACGAATCCGTCGGTGTCGCTGTCGTCGGGGTCCGCCGCCCCGGCCCCGAAGCGGATGTCCGTCTGCCGGCCGAAGCGGGTCAGGAAGACTCCGGCCAGGCTCGTGAGATCGTCCCCCAGGATCAGCTCGGCTCCCAGCTCGGGTGCCTGCGCGAGCCGCGGGGAGTGCTGGGCCCGGGCGGACCGGCCGCCGAGGAGCGTGAGAAGGAGAACGGCGCAGGCCGTCATCCTCGGCATCAACGGGCCTTCCGGTCGGCGGCGCCCGCGAGCACGCGCTGTACCTTCGAGATCCTCCATCAACAGCTTCATCTGTGCTTGGCGGTCCTCCTCGGTGGAACTGCGAAGTACGATCTCGATCTCGGCTTCGAGCCGTGGCTGCCACGGTGGTGGAGCGAACGTCCTACAAGAGCCGCCGCTCACCGCGCCGCACGGCATCTACCATCGAATGACTCGCATTACACGTTCCGTGCTCGTCCCCCTCCACGTCAAGCCATGAGGCGATCCCCCCGCGTGCCTCTCGCATGGGCCGTCGTCGAGGTCCTCACCGTGGTTGCCGTCCTGGCCGGCGTCACCGAAGTCCTGGGCTGCAGCTCCAGCTCGGGGCCCGCCGACGATCCCGCCTCGCCCGAGAACCCGGGGGCCCCGGATTCGGTGCGGCAGGACCCATCCGGAAACCTGCCCGCCGCGTTCGAGGCCGAGTACGCCTTCACGTACGCGGACCTGAACCTCGGCACGAGCAGGACGGAGCTCTGCTCCGGGACGCTTGCGTTGGGAGGCGATCGCGACCGCCTCTTCGGGGGCACGTTCGCGGTACACGTCGGGCGCGACTGCCCCGCGCCGGCTTCGGGAGCGCTCTCCGGGCGGCTGCTCGAGCTCGGGGATCTCGAGCTCGACCTGCAGGTGGAGGGCTCGGATCCGAACGAGTTTCCCGACCTCACGGGCTGCGCCTACATCACGCAGGGCGGGCGCTTCAGCGGTGCGCTCAACGCCAAGAAGCTGGCAGCGAACAATCGTTCGACGGCGTACTGCATCGACTCCATCGGCACGATCCGCACGGTGGAGCTGCGGATCCGCATCGACGGCCGCCGTACCAGCTCCTCCGGCTCGGACTCCGCCATCGCGCCTCGTCCTGCGCAGGCAACGGCTGATCCGCAGCCGGTTTCGCCCTCGGAGCCGCTCGGCCACCTTTGACCGCTTCAGGATCAGCCCGCCTCGAACCTGAGCCGGGCCTCGAAGACAGGCATCCCCCCCTCCACCGGAGCTCCATCGCGTGCACGCCCTTCAACGTCGCATTCGGAAGCCCGCTCACATGTCTCCTTCTCGCCGGCGCCCCCGGCGCTCCGGCCTCGGTCTGTGTCGGACGGCGCCCCTGCTGATGGTCGCCCTGGGCTGGGGTTGCGCGCCGGCCGTGCGTGGCGGCGCCGGAGCCGGCGAGGATACGCACGCCGCATCGCCTGCACGAGGACTCGAGCCGGCCGATCTGCGGGAGCGGCTGCTGATCTTCGCCAGTGACTCCATGGGGGGAAGGGAGGCCGGAACGCGGGGCAACGTGAAGGCGACGGAGTATCTCGCGAGCGAGGCGGAGCGCATCGGCCTGCGGCCGGCCGGCGAGAACGGAACCTGGTTCCAGCAGATCCCGCTGGTGCAGCGTGTCTTCGAAGACGAGACCGCCGACCTCGGAGTGGGGACACGTCTGCGCCCTTGGGACGACTACCTGCCGCGAGACCAGGGCCCCG
>JACCXV010000046.1 GCA_013696835.1 Gemmatimonadota bacterium
CGCGTGGTCAGACTCGCTGGGCGCCTACGAGCTCACTGTCGATCAGCCGGGGGCGCGGCGAATCCGCTTCTCGCGCCTCGGGTACCAGGGTCTCGAGATGGAGGTCGTGTTGCCGCCCCAGGGCGCCATGCGCCTCGACGCAGCCCTGCGACCCCGACCTGTCGAGTTGAGTGGCGTGCGGCTCGAGAGCGGACGCGCCGGCAGGGCATTGCCGAGCGTGCTGGCCCGCGAGGTCAGCCGTCCCGAGATGGGAGCCAGGACCTTTGCCCCCGATGACCGGCAGCTCGCCCCTCCGATGGGGGAGCCGGACGTCATGTGGGCGCTCGCCGGCGCCCCCGATGTGGTTCTGCGGCCGGATGTTCCCACCGCGTTGCACGTGCGCGGCGGATCCGCCGACCAGAACCTCGTCGTTCTCGACGGGTTCCCGCTGCTGAGCCCCCACCACGCTGGCGGCGCGCTCGGCGCTATCCCGGCGGAGGCCCTCGCCGACGTCACGCTGCACGCCGGGGTTCAGCCGGCCAGCATGGGCGGAGCCCTGTCCAGCGCGATCGAGGTCCGCACTCGGGACGTGCCGCGCCAGGGGCTCGGTGCCAGCGGCGGGGTGGGAATGCGCGGCGTCCGCGGAACGTTCACGCACGCACTTCCCAATGGAGTTGGGGGCATGCTGGTGGCGGGGCGCAGGAGCTACCGCCCCGGATTCCCTGGCGGCGACGACGACCGGGAGGGAGGCTTCGACGAGCTTCTCGGCAAGGCGACGGTCGATCTCCCCGGCGGCGCGATCGACGTGCTCTCGTTCGCGAGCCACGATCGCCTGGCGTTCGCCTCCGCCACCGAGCCCGCGGGACCCGCCGCAGCCGGCGGGGAGGCGCAGGCCGCCCCCGATCCTCTCCTCCCCGAGTCCTCCAACCGCTTCCAGTGGAGCAGCCGCACGCTGGGCGTCGCGTGGCGGCGATCGTTGGGAGATGACATGCGCGCCGAGGTGCGCGCGTGGCGCAGCGCGTTCGGGGCGACCCTGGACTGGGCAGCCGATGGAGAGCCCCTGCGTCTGAGGAGCTCAAGGAGCCAGCTCGGTGCCGGAGCGCGGATGTCCGGTCCGCTGGCGGGAGGGGTGGCCACGGCAGGTGTGAGCCTGGAACGGCTGGGGGTTCGCTACGACGTGGAGAGCCTGGCCGCGGCCAACCTGCTCCCCCCCGATGAGACCCTGCTCGACCTCGACTCCCGGGCCGCGCTCCTGTCGGCCTTCGTCGAAGAAGCCTGGGCCCCGGCCGACCGCTGGTCCTTGCGGGTCGGATTGCGAGGGCAGACGGCACCGGGGCACGGCGTCCTGCCGGAGCCCCGCCTGTCGCTCTCGTTCGCTCCCCGCGATTACATCCGCCTGTCAGCTGGGTACGCCCGCGCACATCAGTCCATCCAGTCGCTGCGCAACGAGGAATCGATCCTGGATGCCGTAGCGGGCATCGACCTCCCCGTGATCGTGGGAATGCCGAACGTGCCGCTCGGCCGCTCGGACCAGCTCACGGTGGGACTGGCAGCGACGCTGGGCAGCGGCGCGAGGTTCGACGTCGAAGCCTACACGCGCCGTCTGGACGGACTCGTGCTGGTAGCGCCCACGACGTCGCAGCCGTTTGCGCTGCGAGGGTTCGAGCGGGGAAGCGGGCGGGCTTCCGGTGCAACCGTGACTCTCGAGCAGCGCTGGCCGCGTTTGGAAGCACGGGCCGCGTACACACTGGGCAACGTGGTGCGCGAGTCCGACGGCCTGGACTACCACGCGACCTTCGAGCGCTCGCGGTCGCTCTCGGCGGCCGTAAACTGGCGCTTGATGGACCGAACCACCCTCACGGCCGGATTCCTGACGTCAGCTGGAAGTCCCACCACGCCCGTCACGGGATCCTTCGGGTGGGAGCCGCTCGACCTGATGGGCGAGGGAGAGATCGAAGGCAGCCCGCAGCGGACCGAGGGCCCCTTGAATGGCGAGCGGCTGCCCGCCTACCGTCGCCTCGATCTTGGCCTGCGTCAGGAGTGGAGCCCCTCCTGGCTGCGGGACGGAGCCGCACTGGCCGCCCGCCTCGACGTCCTCAACGTCCTGGACCGTGAGAATGTCGTCGGCTACGGGCTCGACCCCGACACGGGAGTGCGGCGCGCCCTGACTCTGCTGGGGCGCTCGCTCACGTTCGGCCTCGAATGGCGCTACTGATCACCTGTCCGTAAAGCCCCCGCCCTACACCGTTCCGTCACAAATCACCCCGCTCGGGCGTTCCCTGCTTGTGGGACGTCCACGAAAAGGGGGCGCGTGGCGCGATCTTGGATGCCGGATCGCGCGATGACCTCGGGCGATCCCTTCGACGACGTGTTCCGGCGCCAGTTCGAGGATCACTTCCCTTCGCTGTTCCGTTATCTCGACCGGCTGTCTGGCGATTCCGCGCTCGCGGCCGATCTCGCGCAGGAGGCTTTCGTGCGTCTCTACCGTCGGGGCTCGCTGCCGGGTGACACCCGGGCGTGGCTCGCGGCAGTTGCCGGCAATTTGCTGCGGGACGATCGGCGCAATGCCGCCCGCCGACTGAGGCTGATCGAGGCCAACTCTTCCGGGGCGGTGTTCGGGACGGCAGCAGAGGCGCCGGATGAGGCGGTGCTGGCGGCTGAGCGTCGCAGGCTGGTGCGACAGGCCTTGAGCGAGCTCCCCGAGCGCGATCGGCAGGTGCTCCTCCTGCGCCAGGAAGGGTACAGCTACCGCGAGATCGGGAAGGCGCTTGGACTCGCCGAGTCCAGCGTCGGCACCTTTCTCGCCAGAGCGAAGCGGGCGTTCCAGGCCGCGTTCGG
This sequence comes from Gemmatimonadota bacterium, assembly GCA_013696835.1. Classification (GTDB taxonomy): domain Bacteria; phylum Gemmatimonadota; class Gemmatimonadetes; order JACCXV01; family JACCXV01; genus JACCXV01. The sequence continues at coordinate 2,818 of JACCXV010000046.1, forward strand.
GGAGATCCATGGTGCACCCGACTGACGCCGAGCTGCAGAGTCTCTCCGATGGCGAGCTCGGTACACCGGAGCGGCGGCTGCTGCTCCTGCACGTCGACGGATGTGGCGAGTGTGCGGGTCGCCTGCGAAGCCTGCAGCTAGGCGACGGCGAGATCGCGGCATGGCTGCGCCACGTCGACCACCCCGTGCCACAGCTGAACGCGGCGGCCGTGATGATGCGGGCCCGCCGGAGCAGCCCTCGACCCGGGCTTATGGCAGCCGGTCTTGCCACCCTCGTCGCCGGTGCCGTGGCCGTCGCTGCCGTGGTGCCGGGATCACCCCTGCGCGAACTCGTCGAGCGCGCGGTTGGAGCATCGAGCGAGAGCGCGCAGTCACCCGGGGAAGGCGTCCCGAGCGCGCGGCCGCCGGCACCCGCGAGCGGCGTCTCGTTCGTACCTGGCGCAGAGCTGGCGATCGCGTTCGTCCGCTCTCAGCCGGATGGCACCGTCCGCATGTCCCTTGCGGATGTGGCGGAGGTGCGGGTCCGAAACGCCGGGGAGCCGGCGGCGTTCACCATGAACCCCGCGGAGCTGATCATCGACAACGTAGACCCGCGGGGCAGCTACGAGATTTTGCTTCCGCGGAGCCTCGGTCGCGTACGTGTCCGGATCGATGAGCGCGTGGTGCTCGAGAAGGATGGGGACACCGTCTCGTGCCGGGGCTCCGTCGATGATCGTGGACGCTGTCTCGTCTCCTTCGCCGCCTCCGCCGCCGCCGCCGGCGATCGAGAGTAGGACTCCCCGGGGCGCAGCGGCCCGGGGATCGTCCCGCAGGTGATCGATTCTGAATGCGACCGCCAGGCCTCCCGAACGCCCGTCACAAATCAACCCGCTCGCGCGTTCCCTTTGCATGGAGACCCCGGACCGGCTCCAGAACAACGACTTCCGAGATCGATGCCAACCCGAGGAGAGAGGATTGAAAACATGACTCATCTCAAGACGTGCCTTGCCTGGGCATTCGTCCTGGCGTTCGCGCTCGTGACGAAGCCCGCCTGGGGGCAGGCCCCCGCCGGTCCTGGCGCGGCGGAGGACGAGGAGGAGGAGTCGTTCACCGAGGATTTCATGCTCGAGAACTGCCGGTGGTCGACGCGCGGCGCCAATCCGTTCTTCATCCTCGAGCCTGGCTATCGCCTGGTCCTGGAGGGCATCGACGACGGGGAGAACACGGTCAAGTTCGTCACGGTCACGGACAGGACCCTGCACGTCGGAGGGGTGGAGACGCGCGTGGTCCTCGAACGTGAGTTCATAGACGGCGAGCTCTACGAGGTGGCCCGCAACTACTTCGCGATCTGCCAGCAGACGAACTCGGTGTTCTACTTCGGCGAGGACGTCGACTTCTACGAAGACGGCCAGATCATCGACCACCACGGGTCGTGGCGGGCCGGAGTGGGCGGCGCGAAGCCTGGCGTGATCATGCCCGGCACGCTCTTGCTGGGTGCGCGTTACTATCAGGAGATCGCACCCCGGGTGGCACTCGATCGCGCGGAGATCGAGAGCCTGAACGCGGTGATCCAGACCCCCTTCGGCAGGTTCAGGAACTGCCTGAGGACCGAGGAAACGACGCCCCTGGAGCCCGGCCTGGAGGAGATCAAGCTGTATGCGCGGGGGATCGGCCTGGTGAAGGACGGTCCGCTGCGGCTCGTGCAGGCGACGTACGTCAACGCGGCGGAATAGCGCCGGGCCCCC
>JACCXV010000053.1 GCA_013696835.1 Gemmatimonadota bacterium
GTGGACGTGGCGAAGGCTGTGTCGCCGGCAGCGTTTCCACGATCGGGCTCGCTGAAGAGGAAGTCGAACGCCACCGCGCGTGGCTCTCCGAGCGCCAGGTAGTCCAGCACCGCCGCGTGGATCTCGCGGGGCCATGGCCAGCGCCCCAGATCGTGCTGGTAGAGCCGGAGGCTCTCGTTGTCCACGTCCACGATCACGATCGGGGGTCGCCGATCGGCCTGCGCGCCGCCCGACGTGGCGCGCTCGATCCGGAAGCGGGCGTCGGCGGTGCGATCTTCGAGAGTGCGGAAGAAGCCCGTGGCGAAGAGAGCCAGGGTGGCGAGCGAGGCCGCCGTGCCTGTGGCGAAGCCCAGCAGCAGGCGCTGCCGCACGGGACCGCCGGTGAGGCGGGCGAGCGCCCGGCGGGGGAAATCCATGGGCGCAAGGTAACGGCGCGCTTGCGCCGAGACTATTGAAACGGCGAGCGCGATCCCCTACTAGTAGGCGGGGCGTGCCGCACGACCGTCTCCGCGGCCCTCCCTCCCCCTGTAGACCATGAACGAGGAGAGAGGATGACTCTGGACCCGCGCGACGTTCCGCCCGGCTCGCCACCGCCCCCGTACCCCGTTCAGTCCTCGAGCGGGCCCGTGGGGACAACCTCGACCGGCCTCGATCCGAAGCTCTCGGGACTGCTGGCCTACCTGTTCGGTGCCGTGAGCGGGATCCTGTTCCTGCTCGCGGAGAAGCGTCACCCCGAGGTGCGGTTCCACGCCGCTCAGTCGATCCTGCTCACGGTGGCGCTCGTCGTGCTGTCGGTGGTGCTCAGCATCCTGAGCAACATCCCGGTGCTGGGGTGGGTGTTCGCCATCCTCGGCGGACTCATCTTCATGTTCGGAGCGCTGATCGTCTGGCTGTTCATGATGTACAAGGGATACCAGCTCGAGCATTTCAAGCTGCCCCTCATCGGCGACTACGCCGAGAAACTCGCGGGAAAGGTCGTCTGAGGCCGCACCGGCGCGTGAGCTGGGCGTGAGCGCGGGCGCTCCCCGCGCACGCCCGTTCGCCGCCTGCGGTCTGTTCGCCGCCTGCGGCGGGCTCCTCGCGACCGCACTCGTCATCGGTCTCGCCTGCGCGCAGGTCGGGGTCCGGGCGGGAACGATCCCGCTGGACACCGGCACGGCGCCCCCGAAATCCCCCTCGGACCCCCGTCCGCAGTTCACGCTGCTGTACTTCAACGACCTGCACGGGCACCTCGTCCCGTTCGCGCGGGAGGGCGACACCACGCGCGTCGGCGGGGCCGCGCGGATGGCGACGCTCGTGGCACGCATCCGCGCGGAGAACGATCGAGCCAGCCGGCCCACGATCCTCGTCGAGGGTGGAGACATCTTCCAGGGGACTCCTCTCTCCTCCGTCTTCAAGGGGGAGCCCGACTTCAAGTTCCTGAACATGATCGGCCTCGACGCTATGGTGCTCGGGAACCACGAGTTCGACTTCGGCCTCGACGTGCTCCGGCGCCGCATGTCCGAGGCCGACTTCCCGATCCTGGCTGCAAACGTGCTCACGAAGGACGGCGGGCGGCTGCTGGCCAGGCCGTACGCCCTGCGGGAGCTCCCGAACGGGGTGCGCGTCGGCATCCTCGGGCTCGTGACCGACGACACGCCCGAGACGACCGATCCGGTGAACGTCGCGAGCCTCACCTTCCAGCCGCCGCTCCTGGCCGCCGCGCGCTGGGTGCCGGTGCTCCAGGACAGCGCCGACGTCCTCGTGGGTCTCACTCACATCGGAAGCGAAGCCGACGTCCGCCTGGCCGATACGTACGAGGACTTCGACGTGATCGTGGGCGGCCACGACCAGGTGCTGATCCATCGTCCCCTCGTCGAGGACGACGTGATCATCACGCAGGCGCAGGAGCACGGTCTCTACCTGGGGCGCCTCGATCTGGCCGTGGCGGGGCAGGAGGTCGAGCTGCTGGCGGACACGATCTACCCGATCACGCGCGACATCCCGGACGACCCGGCGGTGGCCGCGATGGTGGCCTCGTACACGAAGCGGCTGGACCGTGAGCTCAACCAGCGCCTCGGCGTGCTTGCCGGCAGGCTGAACGGGGAGCGTCATGAGCTCCGCCACTCGCCAACGAACTTCGGCCTGCTGCTCACGACGATGATGCGGGACCTGACCGGCGCGGACGCGGCCGTGATCAACTCCGGCGCCGTTCGGGCCTCGATCGACGCGGGCCCCGTGACGCTGGGAGAGATCCTGCAGGCCCTGCCCTTCACGAATCGCATCGTGACGGTGCAGCTCATGGGCGACGCGGTCGAGCGGATGCTCGCGCAGTCGCTGCGGGCGCGCGGCCAGCCGGACGGCGGCGGCTTCCTGCAGGTCGCCGGCATCCGCTATGCCGACGCGGACTCGGGTGCCGTCAGCGTCGAGATCGCAGGCGCGCCGCTCGATCGAGCCAAGCTCTACACGATCGCCATCACCGACTTCCTCTTCAGCGGGGGCGACGGGTACGTCATCTTCCGCAAGGAGGGGCGGAATCCACGGGATACCGGAAAGCTCCTGGCCCGCGCGTTGACGGAGCGCATCCGCGAGAACTCTCCGCTCTCCGTTCCCGATCCCTGAGAGATCCGCCGCCCTCCGCTGCCTGGGAGCTCGCGCTCCCCGCTTCCCGGTCCCCTCCAAGAGCTCCCGGCACGGTTCCTGCCACTTGGTATCGCTTCGATCGTGCGGCGCGAGCCCTGGCGCGCTTCGTCATCATCCCGGCGCGCGGGGGTCCCCACGGAGCGAACTCGGCAACTCCAGAACGCTCTTCATGAAGCGCCGGCTGACGCGGCCGCGCGCATGGACCTCGCCCGGCGTCTGCTGGAGACGGGGCCACTCGGCGAGGTCTTCGTCCATCTGCGACTGGCGGAGGTTTCTGCCGCTCCCACGGGCGAAGTAAGCCTCCTGCTCGGGCTGGCTCACCTGCGCAGCGGCGACGCGCAGGCGGCGGTGGAAGACCTGCTGCGGGCGCGTGCGCAGGCCTCGCCGGAAGGCGAGCTCGGGAGGGAGATCGCCGCGACGCTTCCCCTCGCGCTGCAGCGTCTCTCCGCGGAGCTGCAGATCTCGAATGCCCCCTCCCCGGACCCGGCTACGGAACCCTCGCCAGCCCACCGGGCGATGGCCACCACCAGGG
>JACCXV010000150.1 GCA_013696835.1 Gemmatimonadota bacterium
GGCCAAGCGTGGCGGCCGCGACCGGACGGTCGTGGCATCGACCACCACCGCGCCGGTCTAACCTGGCTGCTGCCGCGACTCGGGCGGGCCATCCGCGGTTCGGGTGCCGGCTCCGCGGCCCGGGCAGCCGCCGCGGTCGTGGGCGCGGCCGCCCTCGCCTGGCTGGGGGGCGGCCTGTTCGTCAGCTGGCGCGTGAACCGCTTTCCGCGCCACATGCGGCGCGCGTTCACGTTCACGCCGTGGGAGCTGCAGGTCCCGCATCGCACCGTCGGCTTCGTGGCGCGCGACGGCGTCCGGCTCAGCGCGTGGTATCTTCCCCCCGAAAGTTCCGACGCCCCGCGCGTCATCGTCCTGCACGGCTACCGCGGCAATCGCGCGGAGGTCCTGGGAATCGGCTCGCATCTGTGGCGCTCCGGCTTCGGCGTGCTGCTCCCGGACTTCCGCGGCCGGGGCGGCAGCGAGCGCCGGCGCATCAGCATGGGCGCATGGGAGGCCACCGACCTCGCGGCGGCGATCGAGTGGATGGAGGGCGAGGCGCCGGACGTTCCGGTGGGGCTCCTCGGCTACAGCATGGGAGGCTCCGTGGCGCTCATGGAAGGCGGCCGTCACAAGTTGGTCAGGGCCATCGCCGCGGACTGTGCCTACGCCACGCAGGCTGGCGTGCTCTCGTACGGGGTGCAGCGCCTGATTCGGCTGCGAGGCGACTTCCTCCTGCCCGCTGCGGCACTCTTCCATCGCGGCTACCGGCGGCCCGGCTTCGGCGAGGTCACGCCCATCGCTCACGCCGCGGAGTGGCGCGGCAGGGCGCTCTTCTTCATCGGGGCGGGAGGCGACCGAACCGTTGCGCCGAGCGACGCCCGGCGGCTGTTCGACGTCGCCCCCGAGCCCAAGCTGCTGTGGGTGCCGCCGCGCCTGCCGCACTGCGGGGCCTATTTCGACGACCGCGACAAGTACGGCCGGCTCGTGGCGCAGTTCTTCGATCATTTCCTCCGGGGAGAGCGGACGTGAGCGCCCCACCGGCTCCGGGCGAAGCGGAGATCGCGGTGACGGTGCGCCTGTTCGCTCAGGCGCGCGAAGCCGCGGGCACCGCCGAGTGCGTGGTGCACGTCCCCCTCGGCAGCACCGTCCAGGATGTCCTCGCCGTGCTGGCCGAGGAGATGCCCGCTCTCGGCCTGCACCTGGGACGCTGCTCCTTCGGCGTCAACGAGGCGTACGCCGGACGTTCGCAGGCCCTGCGGGCGGGCGATGAGCTCGCCGTGATCCCGCCGATCGGCGGCGGCTGATGGGCTCTGGCGACGCCGGCATCGACGACGCCAGCCGGCGCTCTCGCCAGGGGGGCGCCGATCTCTACATGGTGACCGTGGAACCTCTCGACCTGCGGGCGCTGTGCGAGCGCGTGGCGACGCCGGCGGACGGCGCCCTTGCCAGCTTCACCGGCATCGTGCGCGACAACTTCGAGGGCCGTCCGGTGCTGCAGCTGGAGTACGAGGCATACGCGCCCATGGCGGAGAAGATCATGCGCGAGATCGGCAGCGGGCTTCGGGAGCGCTTCGCCATCGGGGCAGTCGCCATCGCCCACCGCACGGGCACGCTCGCCGTGGGCGAAGCGAGTGTGGTCATCGTCGTTTCCGCGCCGCACCGGCGCGCCGCCCTCGCTGCCTGCTCCGAGGCGATCGAGGAGGTGAAGTGCCGCCTGCCGGTCTGGAAGAAGGAGTTCTTCGAGGACGGCGAGGGGTGGCGCGCGAACACGGCCGACGCCTCTCCGCCGGCGGATTTCACGACAGGATGAGCAACGGCATGGCACCCTTGTTGCCACTTGGCATCTTTCAGAAGCGGTCAACCCTCAGGGTCAGCGCATGATCGTCCCTAACTGCCGGCAGCATATCCAGGAGAGGGATCTCGCGTTCGCTCTCGGGCTGCTCCAGGGCCCCACGCCTGATACCGGCGGGGTCGCGGCCGAGGACGTGGATCTCGACGAGCTCCTCGACAGTCGAGAGGTCTTCAACGCGCTGGTGCGCAGCCGAGACCTCCTCTCGGTCTCTCCCTATTTCTTCTACTACGTGCTGGTGCGGCAGGTCTTCATGCGGCGCGGCATTTCGGATCGCTCCGTGGCGGATTACGTGGGAGCTCTTCTCTCGTACTTCATGCGCGGCGAGAAGCTGCGGGGCGAGACGCAGGCCGGCACGCGCGGCTTCGTCTATCTCGTCGACCTGGTGGACTGCGCGCGCCGTGCGCCCGACGACCAGGCGGCCTTCGTCATGGAGGCCCGCATCGGTGACGTGGCCCTGTTCCTCACCGGCGTCTTCCCGGATGCGATCTATCATCGCCAGACCTACGGCCGCCGTTTGCCGGGATTGGAGTACTACGAGGCCGTGGGGCGCTCAGGCTATCGCTCCGCATCCCGGCACCCGCCCTCGCGCCATCGCGACCTGGGCGAAGTCCTCGAGTTCATGGCGGCCGAGTTCGCCGCCGTGCGCAAGGCCCTGAACGACCTCTCCGACACGCACTTCTGCATGACGCGAAGCCGCGTCGAGTCGCTGGATCGGATCATGCGACAGGCGCTGTACGGCACCCGCGGGCAGGCCGCCGGCGAGGGGAGGCCGGGGGAGGAGGAAGAGGGCGGGGAGGAGGACGGCGGCGAGCCGGGGCAGTACGCCGATGGGGAGTCGTCCGATGCATGACCTGCACTCGGAAGGGGCGGATGATCCTCGGGCGGCGAGCGCGTCGTTGCTGGGCCAGTGCCAGCGGCTGCTGGAGAACACCTACGGGACCTCCGTGGGGGTGAACCTCGAGGATTTCGTGGTGGGGGCGGGGCGCTTCCGGCATCTCCGCGCCCGAACCGAGGCCGGAGCGGAGGAGGAGTACGGGGACGACGCCCGGTTCTTCTACTATTTGTCGGGCGGCGACCTGCGCATGGCGATCTTCTACAGCGCGGAGCTCATTCAGCGCCTCGAGACCCACGATCCGCGACGCGGGCTCGGAGACGCGAACGTGCTCGAGTTCGTCGTGTTCCTGGAGGAGCTCTCCCACGCGCTGCACACCTCCCTCGCCTTCCGCGAGAACAGCGGACGCCTGGGCCGTCGAACGTTCCCCGCCGAGCTCGAGGTGCAGGCGAAGATTGACGTCTTCCTGGCGCTCGTGTTCTTCCTGCAGCGCAGGGACCGCGCCCCGCTCACGCCCGCGGGGCGACGATGGATCGAGCTGAACCTGTTCGATCGCTGGTCCGCCACGTACCGCTCGCCGGATCTCGCGCGCCGCTATGCTCTCGCGCTCACGCTCGGCCGCCGTGCCGTGGACTGGCTGAACGGGATTCCCGCCGATCGTCGCGTGGATGCCGTGCGCCGGCTGCGCTCCCTCTCCCTGGCCCAGAAGCGCCGGCTGCTCGGCTCCTGACGGAGGCTCCCGGTCAGCCGGGGCTGGGTGCGCCCGCGCCGCGAATCACGTCCATGAAGGCGCGGCCGTAGCGTTCGAGCTTGCTCGAGCCGACGCCCGGGATCGCCGCCACGTCCTGCAGCGTGAGCGGGCGCCTGCGCAGCATCTCGCGCAGGGTGCTGTCGTGAAAGATGACGTACGCCGGCACGCCCTGCAGGCGCGCCAGCTCGGCGCGCTTGGCGCGCAACGCCTCCCATAGCGCGGGCTCGCCTTCGTCGCTGCGAAGCGGGGACGTGACGGGCCGCGGGGTGCGCCGAGACCCGCTCTCACGGTCGGCGGCGGCCGGTCCGGCAAAGTCGTGCCGGAGGCGCACCCCGCGGCTGCCGGTGAGCACCTCCCCGCTCGACGAGGAAAGCCGCAGACCCCCGAAGCCGCTGGCGTCCGCCTCGAGGAGCCCCGCGGCGATCAGCTGCCGAAACACGGAGTGCCACTGGCGCGCGTCCAGATCGGAACCGGCGCCGAATGCCGCCAGGCGCTCATGGCCGAGCCCCTGCACGCGGTCGTTCCGATTGCCGCGCAGGACGTCGGTGAGGTGCGTGGCACCGAAGCGGGCCCCGGTCTGCGAGACGCACGCGAGCGCGGAGCGCGCGGCCGCGGTTGCGTCCCACGTGGTGGGCGGACGAAGGCAGTTGTCGCAGTTTCCGCAGGAGCCCGGGTGGGGCTCGCCGAAGTAGCCCAGCAGCACGGCCCGCCGGCAGGCCGGCGTCTCGCAGTATCCGAGCAGGGCGTCCAGCTTCCGCCGCTCCATGCGCCTGTGCTCGACAGGCGCCTCGGAGGCGTCCACCAGCGCCCGCAGGCGCAGCCAGTCGGCCAGGCCGTATGCCATCCACGCATTCGCCGGAAGCCCGTCGCGACCGGCGCGGCCCGTTTCCTGGTAGTACGCCTCCATTCCCTTCGGGGCGTCGAGGTGAGCCACGAAGCGGATGTCCGGCTTGTCGATGCCCATCCCGAAGGCGACCGTCGCCACCATGACGATCCCCTCCTCACGCAGGAAACGGTCGAGATGGGTCCGCCGTTCCTCGGGCGGCATCCCGGCGTGATAGGGCAGTGCGCGGAAGCCGTTTCGGCCCAGCCAGGATGCCGTCTGCTCCACGCGCTTGCGGGTCAGGCAGTACACGACGCCGGCATCCCGCGGGTGCTCGGTTCGCAGGAAGCGCAGCAGCTGGGCACGCTCCCCGTCCTTCACGACCGCCCGGTAGCGGATGTTGGGGCGGTCGAAGCCGCCGACGAAGGTTTGCGCGTTTCGCAGGCACAGACGGTCCACGATCTCCGCGCGCGTGGCCTGGTCGGCGGTCGCCGTGAGGGCGATGCGGGGCACGATCGGGAAGCGCTCCGCCAGGAACGAGAGGCCGAGGTACTCGGGGCGGAAGTCGTGACCCCACTGGGAGACGCAGTGCGCCTCGTCGATCGCGAAGAGCGCCAGCGGAGTGCGTTCCAGCAGCGCTGTGAATCGCGGCAGCGTGAGGCGCTCCGGGGCCACGTAGACGAGGTCCAGGCGGCCCTCGACCATGGCTGCCTGGACGCGGCGGGCCTCCTCCGCCGAAAGGGTCGAGTTCAAAAAGGCGGCGCGGATTCCCAGCTGGACGAGCGCGTCGACCTGGTTCTGCATGAGGGCGATCAGCGGCGAGATCACCACGCCCACGCCGGGACGCACCAGCGCGGGGATCTGGTAGCAGAGGGACTTTCCGCCGCCCGTGGGCATCAGCACCAGGGCGTCACCCCCCGCGACGACGTGCTGAATGACCGCCTCCTGGTGTCCGCGGAAGGCCCGGTATCCGAACACGCGCAGGAGGATCTCGGCGGGGCGGGGGGCGGGCTCCCGTTGCGGAGAGGACTCGAAGAGGTCGCCGGTCACCGGCTCAGCCGATCCAGCTCCTCGATCTTGGAGGCGAGCGCCCGGCGCTTCATCGCGACCCCGGGGTCGCCCGGGGGCTCCCCCTGAAGGGCCGCGAGGGCC
>JACCXV010000114.1 GCA_013696835.1 Gemmatimonadota bacterium
TCCACGGGCGACGGCCCCGGACGATGCTGCAGCCATGGCGGAGTTCCGCGGTGACGTTCGAGCCAGAGCCGTCCGTTCTGATCCAGCTCGTTGTCCAGCAGCAGGTTGTGGAGCTCGGCAGCGCGGATGTGCGGGTCGCTTGACATGGCTTCAGTACCTACGGGTGCGTCCTCAAAAGGTTTCGAAGTTTTCAAAGGATTCGAAGGCTGCGCGGGCGCTCACGTGCCGCGATGCTGCTCGAGCAGGACCGCGAGCTCGCGGCGCGCCCGGAACAGGAAGGTCTTCACGGTGCCCAGCGGCAGGTCCATGATCTCCGCGATGTCCTCGTAGGCGCGCCCCTCCAGGTGCCGCAACACGATTGCCGTACGGAACTCCGGGCGGAGCTTGCCCAGCGCGCGCTCGACGTCACCGCGGAACTCCGCCATGGCTGCAGCATCGTCCGGGGCCGTCGCCCGTGGATCGGCCAGCGTGGCGAACGTCTCCCCTGGCTCGCCCTCCGAGTCGCTTTCGAGTGAAACGGTCGGGGCGCCCCGGCGGCGGAGCGCGTCGAGCGCCGTGTTGTGCGCGATCTTGAACAGCCAGTTCGAGAACTTGTAGGCGGGATCGAAGGTGTCGAGCTTGGTGAAGGCCTTGACGAAGGATTCCTGCGCGACGTCTTCGGCGTCTTCGCGGTTCAGCACGATGCGCCCGACGATCGAGAGCACGCCGCGCTGGTAGCGTTCGACGAGGGTCCGGACCGCACGCTCGGAGCCGCCCAGAGCGGCTCGTACGAGCTCCGGATCTGAGAGGGACAAGGGCGCCGGAGGCGGGGCGGGTTGGTTGCGGAAGTTCTGATCGGCCTTTACAATGCGCAACCCTCCAAGTACGGACATCCTCGCTTGCGCCAGACCGCCACACCCCCGACGCCACCGGATTCGCTTCGCCGTTCCGCTCCCCCGGTGCGGAAGGCCGCAGCGGAGATCCGGGGCATGTTCTCGCAGATAGCGCCTCGCTACGACCTGCTGAACCATCTGCTGTCGGGCGGCCTGGACGTGCTGTGGCGGCGGGCGACGGTTCGCGCCCTGCTGCACGAGCTCGTGCCCCCGCTGCGGCGGGACGGCCGCGGCGATATCCTCCCGGCAGTCGCCCCGCGCAGGCGCGCGGTCGGCAGAGCCGGCTACCGCGTGCTGGATCTCTGCGCGGGCACGCTGGATCTCTCCTGCGCGCTCAGCGACAGCCGGCGGCTCGCGGGCCGTGCGGTAGCGCTCGACTTCGCGCTCCCGATGCTTCGCCGCGGGCGGCACAAGCTCGGCGGGCGGCGCGCGCGGCAGATCCTGCCGGTCTGCGCGGACGGACTCGACCTTCCGCTGCGCGATGCCTCCTTCGACGCCGTGATGGTCGCCTTCGGGATCCGCAACTTCGAGGACATGGACCGCGGGCTCGCCGAGGCGCGGCGCGTGCTCGCCCCGGGAGGGGTCCTCTTCGTGCTCGAGTTCTCCCAGCCGAGCAACCCGCTGTTCCGAAGCCTGTACGAGATGTACAACCGCAGCGTGCTCCCCGCGCTGGGTGGGGCCATCTCCGGGCACCCCCGCGCCTACCGGTACCTTCCCGCCAGCGTCGCGGAGTTCCCCGACGCCGCCGCGCTGAGGGGGCGCCTCGAGGCGGCCGGCTTCGAGCGCGTGCGCTTCAGTCTGCTCACAGGAGGCATCGTGGCGCTGCATCGCGGGATCGCGGGCCCCGCGTGACGCCCGACGTGGTGCAGATCATCGGTGTGCCACTCGACCTCGGCGCGGGCCGCCGCGGGGTGGACATGGGCCCATCCGCGCTGCGAATCGCCGGCCTGGCGCAGAGCATCCAGCGGCTGGGCTACGAGGTGGTGGACGGCGGCGACCTCGAGATCCCGATCCCCGAGGTCGTCGAAGTCGGCATGCGCGAGCTGCGCTACCTCGAGGAGATCGCCGGCATCTGCGACCAGCTGGCGACGCTCGTGCGGGACGCCCTCGCCGCCGGCCGCCTGCCGCTGACGATCGGAGGGGATCACTCGCTCTCGATCGGCACGCTCGCGGGACTCGCGATGCACCTCCAGCCAGCCGAGAAGACCTTCGGGCTGGTCTGGATCGACGCGCACGGTGATCTCAACACGCCTGACACGACGCCGAGCGGCAACATCCACGGGATGCCGGTCGCGGTGTCCCTCGGCCTCGGCGACGCGCGGCTCACGCGGATCGGCGGGTTCTCGCCCAAGGTGGCACCGGACCGGGTGGCGCTCATCGGGGTCCGGGACCTCGACCTCGGCGAGCGCAGGCTGATCCAGGAGCTTGGAGTCGAGGTCTTCTCGATGCGGGACGTGGACGCCGACGGGATCAGCTCGGTGATGGACGAGGCGCTCCGGATCGCGACGCGGGGCACGGCGGGCTTCCACCTCTCGTT
>JACCXV010000119.1 GCA_013696835.1 Gemmatimonadota bacterium
CACGAGAGCGGCCTGCGCACGGCCGTCGAGTCGCTAACATGATCTCCGGAGACGCATCGCGGCTGGTCGTGCTCGCCGACACGAGCCCGGCGATGCTGTGGCTGGCCGACGCCGAAGGACGACCGACCTTCTACAACCGGGCGCTGCTCGAGTTCACCGGTCGCACCCTCGAGGAAGAGCTTGCGCACGGCTGGCAGGAGAGCCTCCATCCGGAGGACGGCGAGCGCTGCTTTCTCGCCTTTCACGACGCGTTTCGGAAGCGGCGCGCGTTCCGCATCGAGTACAGGCTGCGCCGTGCCGACGGCGAGTACCGCTGCGTGCTCGACAGCGGCGTACCGCTGTTCGACGCCGGGGGCGCGCTCGACGGCTACAGCGGATCCTGCATCGACATCACCGACCTCAAGCAGGCCGAGGCCGCGGCGCGCGACGCCGAGTCGCGCTTCCAGGCGTTCATGGACCACAGCCCGGCCGTGGCGTTCCTGAAGGACGCCGCCGGACGCTACGTCTACGTGAACCGGACGTGGGAGCGGTTCTTCGGGATGTCGCTGGAGGATCTGGTCGGCAGGACGGACTTCGACTGGATGCCCGACGAGGCGGCGCGGGCGCTGCGCGAGAACGACGCCGCCGTGCTGGCCGGCGGCGTGCCGGCGGAGCTCGTCGTGCGCGTACCGGCCCCGGACGGCGAGGCCCGCGACTGGCTCGTGATCAAGTTCCCCGTTCCTGCGGAAGGCGGCAGGATCCTGCTCGGCGGAGTGGCCCTGGACCAGACCGCGAGGCTCCGGGCCGAGGAGGCCCTGCGCGAGAGCACGGAGCGCTACGCGCGCGCCGCGCGTGGCGCCAACGACGGGCTGTGGGACTGGGATCTCACCACGGGCGAGGTCTACTACTCGCCGCGCTGGAAGGAGATGGTTGGCTTCGCAGAGGACGAGGTCGGCCGGTCCCCGGAGGAGTGGGTCGGGCGCGTGCACGGGGAGGACGTGGTCGCGGTGCGCTCCCAGCTCGCGGATCACCTCGAGCGCCGGACGCCGCACTTCGAGACCGAGCACCGCGTGCGCCACAAGGACGGGGGCTGGCGATGGATGCTGAGCCGCGCCCTGGCGGTGCGCGACGAGGAGGGGCGCGCGCTGCGGATCACCGGGTCGCAGACGGACATCACCAAGCGCAAGGCGGCCGAGGAGCAGCTGCTGCACGACGCGCTGCACGATGGGCTCACCGGCCTTCCGAATCGCACGCTCTTCATGGACCGGCTAACTGGCGCTGTGGCCCGCAGCCGCCGGCGAGGGGATGCGGGCTATGCGGTGGTGTTCCTCGACCTGGATCGCTTCAAGCTCGTCAACGACGGCTTCGGCCACTTCGCCGGGGACCGGCTCCTCGTCACGACGGCGCGGCGGCTCGAGTCGTGCCTGCGGGCGTGCGACACCGTTGCGCGGTTCGGGGGCGACGAGTTCGCGGTGCTCCTCGACGGTCTCGCGGCTCCGGATCACGTGGGCCTGGTCGTGGAGCGCATCCAGCGCGAGCTGAGTCATCCGGTGGAGCTGAACGGCGAGCCCTTCGCCACCACCGTCAGCATGGGCGTGGCCCTCGGGTCGCCGGACTACGATCGCTTCGAGGACCTCCTGCGGGACGCCGACGCGGCGCTGTACCGCGCCAAGGCGGAGGGGAAGGCTCGTCACCGCGTGTTCGAGGGCGGCATGCGCGCCCGGGTCGTCATGCCGCTGAGCCTCGCCTCCCAGCTGCGCCGCGGTCTCGAGCGGCGCGAGTTCGTCCTCCTGTACGAGCCCGTCGTCTCCCTCCCGACGGGGGATCTCCTGGGCTTCGAGACGTGCGTCCGCTGGCATTCGCTCGACGGGCGCCTGTACATGCCGCAGGACTTCCTTCCCGCGGCCGAGGAGGGCGGGCTGGTCATTCCGATCGAGCGTTGGGCCCTGGGCGAGGCCTGCCGGCAGGCGGCGATCTGGCCATGCGAGGGGGAGGACTTCGCGGTGCGCGTGGTCGTCAAGCTCTCCGCGCGGACGCTCGCGTGGCCGGGACTGCTCCCGGAAGTGGAGCGCGTGCTCTCCGACAGTGGCCTGGACCCCGCGAGGCTCGAGGTGGAGGTCGTCGAGCGCGACATCCTCGAGCGGCCGGACGGGGCGCCCGACGCGCTGGCGCGCCTGCGCGAGCTCGGCCTGCGGATCGTCGTCGGCCGGTTCGGGGCCGGCGCGTCCTCGCTGGCTCTCCTGCACCGGCTCGCGCTGGATGCTCTCGAGCTCGCCGTGCCGGGCTTCGGTGACCCTTCAGGCGCGGGGAGGGAAGGACCGCGGGGTAGCGGCGACGTGCTGCGGACGGTGGCCGCCATCGCACGCGAGCTGGACGTGGAGCTGCGCGCCGGAGGCGTGGACTCCGCCGCGGCGCTCGCGCGGCTCAACGCCGTTGGCTGCCGCTTCGCCCACGGGCCGTGCGTGTCCCCCCCGCTCTCCGCGACCGCCGCCGAGGCCATTCTGGAGGCGCGGCGCGCGGGGTTTCCGCTCGATTTCGGCTGCGGCGACACGTTCATGGAGGAGCCGCGTCTCGCCGGCAAGGCCTTCCCTCTTGCTGACTAGACGCTTACGGACTAGCCGTCTTGCAGAGTAGCCGCGAGTTGCCTGGCGCGGCACGGCTCCACCGCAGCGCCCCGCCTCGCAAGGGCTGGCGTTCCCCAGCCCCGCGCCAGGCGGTACTCTTCCCAAATGATCACCCTCGGCACGACCTCCGGCATGGCCCTCGGTCGGACGGCACCGAACGGCGTCCCCCGGGCGGCCTCTGACGTGCGGGACGCCTTCGGGCGCCCCGTTCGCAGCCTGCGCATCTCCGTGACGGACAAGTGCAACCTCCGCTGCGGCTACTGCATGCCGGAGGAGGACTACGTCTGGCTGGGTCGCCAGGAGATCCTCTCGTTCGAGGAGATCGCCGTCCTCGCGGGCGCCTTCAGCGACCTGGGCGTGGACAGGCTGCGGATCACCGGCGGCGAGCCGCTGCTTCGACGCGAGCTGGAGGTGCTGGTCGGCTCGCTGGCCGCCGATCCCCGCGTCCGCGACCTGGCGCTGACCACCAACGGCGTGCTCCTGCCGCGCCTGGCGGGGCGGCTGCGTGAGGCGGGGTTGGGGCGCGTCACCGTCAGCCTCGACACCCTGCGGCCGGAGCGCTTCCTGGCCCTCACCCGACGGGACGCGCACGCCGAGGTCCTGCGCGGCATCGGCGCGGCTCGGGACGCCGGCTTCGAGCGGCTGAAGCTCAACACGGTGGTGATCCGCGGCTTCAACGACGACGAGCTCGGGGATCTCCTCGAGTTCGGTCGTCGGGCCGGTGCGGAGGTGCGCTTCATCGAGTACATGGACGTGGGCGGCGCGACGCGCTGGGCGCTGGACCGTGTCGTCTCCCGCGCGGAGATCCTGCGCGTGCTGGAGGAGCGGTACGGCGCAGCCGTGGCACTCCCGAACGAGGGTTCCGCGCCCGCGGACCGCTTCGTCCTGCCGGACGGGCTCACGTTCGGCATCGTCTCCTCCACGACCGCCCCGTTCTGCGGCACCTGCGACCGCGCGCGCCTGACGACGGACGGCATGTTCTTCCTCTGCCTGTACGCCCGAGATGGGCTGGACCTCAAGCGGCTCCTGCGCGGGGGGGCTGGCGCCGGAGAGATCCGGGACGCGATCGCGGGGGCGTGGCGTGCCCGCACCGACCGCGGGGCCGAGGACCGCCTGGCGCTGGGAGCGCCCGGCCGGCCGGGGGAGCGTGGCGTGCTTTACGCCATCGAGGACCTGCGCCGGGACGTCCATCGCGAGATGCACACGCGCGGGGGCTGACGGACGAGGGCTAGGGGCCCTGGGTGGAGTCCTCGTGGGAGGGACCGGGGTACTCGTGGAAGCGGCGGGCGGCGGACAGCCCCAGGCCGAGCGCCGAGCGGAGCAGCCGCGACTGAATTCCGGCGTGGATCTCCATGCCCCGCACGGATGGCGCTCCGCTCGGCGAAGGCTCTCCCCGCGGCAGCAGCCGGTTGGCCAGCCCGAGCAGGTCCGCCGTCACGCCGGGCATCAGCCCGTGCATGCGCGCGAGCACGTTGGCGGCTGCGGTGAGGGTCACCTGCGATTCGCCCCTGCGGGCCGCCAGGATGATCCGGCGCGCGGCGCGCTCCGCGTCCATGGAGACGAGCGGCAGGCTGTCGCTCAGGCTGAACCAGACGTACTCGGCCCGCACGTTCCCGCGAAACCGCGCGTTCAGGAACGAGCCGGTGCGCATCAGCCCGGGCGCAACGGTCGTGACCACGATGCCGTCCCTCGACAGCTCCGCCCGCAGACCCTCCGAGAGACCCACCGCTGCGAACTTGGCGCAGCCGTACGGCACGAGGTGCGGCATGCTCACACGGCCGCCGATCGACGTGACGTTCACGATCCGCCCCTGGCCGCGCGCGAGCATCGAGGGCAGCACGGCCAGCGTGGGGTGGAGCGTACCCCAGAAGTCGGTGGCCATGACGAGCTGGAAGTCCTCGAGCGACATGCTCGTCACCGGACCCGCCACGATGATGCCCGCGTTGTTCACGAGCACGTCCACGGGGCCGAGACGCGCCTCCACTTCCGCCACCATCCCGCGCACCTCGTCGGGGCGTGTGACGTCGCAGCGCACGGCCACGGCCTCGGCACCTCGTGCCGCCAGCGATTCGCGGGCGCGCTCCAGCTCGCGGCCGTCGCGCGCACAGATCGCCACCCGACAGCCCTGGCGCGCGAGCTCGCGCGCCAGCAGCAGCCCCAGGC
>JACCXV010000124.1 GCA_013696835.1 Gemmatimonadota bacterium
GTCCGGCCGCGGCCGAACGGCGGGGCTGGTGAAAGGCTGCAGGAGCCGCGCGGTATCGGGATCGATCCGCGCGTGCCCGGCGAAGGGGATCTGCGTCCAGAGATCGTAGGCCGACGAGAGCCCGAGCAGGGCCGTCATGTACAGCGTGATCACGAGCCCGTGGGAGATCACCGCGGTCACGCGCGCGCCGCTGTCGAGCAGCGTCCGTATCGCTTCCCCAATGCGAAGACTGGCTGCGTCACGGGACTCCCAGCCGGGAATTCCGGACTTCCCCTTCAGATACGCTCGCACGGCGGCCGCGTAGTCCCCCACCCGGCCTGCGGGCCTCTCGACCTCCCGCAGGCCGGCGTGCCCGGCCATGTTCAAACCGTGCATAGCCGCCGCGGGTGCACCCGTTTGCAGCGCCTTCGGCTCGTCGCTGGAGTGCAGCGCCTCGACGCGCGCCCAGAATCCCTCCGTTGCCAGCGAGGCGGCCTGCTCGCGACCCGCCGCCGAGAGATTCCACACCTCGGCGCCAACCTCCCATTCGGGGGCGGTCTCCGCGTGTCGAATGAGGATCAGCTCGCGCGTCCGCCGCGTCCTCCCCTGCCGCGACCACCGCGCCGCGAGCGGCCCCGTGACGCTCCGCCGCCACCACGCCCTTCGGATCCCCGGGTCGACGAGCCGGCGCCCGCCTTGGGCTCCGTGTAGGTCGGCCTGGCAGGCTCGCGCTCGTGCACCTGCACGCCGCGCTGGATCAGGCTGTGCCTGGCACCGTACAGGAAGTAGATCGCTAGCCCGATCATCAGCCAGATGATGAGACGCAACCAGGTGTCACCGGGCAGGCCGGCCATCATCGCCACGCACACCAGGATCCCGAGCAGCGGCACCAGTGGGACGAGCGGAGTGCGGAAGGGGCGCTCGCGTTCGGGCTCCTTGACGCGCAGGTACCAGACGCCCGCGCACACGATCACGAACGCGAGCAGGGTGCCGATCGAGACCAGCTCCCCGAGGATGCGGATCGGCAGCAGCCCCGCCGTCAGGGCCGCAACGACGCCCGTGAGGATCGTCGTGATGTACGGCGTGCGGAAGCGGGGATGAACGCGGGCGAACGTGGGCGGCAGCAGGCCGTCGCGGGCCATCGAGTAGAAGATGCGAGGCTGCCCCATCATCATGACCAGCATGACCGACGAGAGCCCCGCGATGGCGCCGATCTTGACCATCAGGCTGAGCCAGCCGAGGCCGGTGGCCTCGATGCCGACCGCGATGGGCTCCGGGACGTTGAGCTGCGTGAACGGGACCATGCCCGTGAGGATGCCGGACACCAGGATGTAGAGGATCGTGCAGATCGTGAGCGAGCCGAGGATCCCGATCGGCATGTCGCGCTGCGGGTTCTTGGCCTCCTGCGCCGTCGTCGAGACGGCGTCGAAGCCGATGTAGGCGAAGAAGATCACGCCGGCCGCGCGCAGCACGCCGGAGATGCCGAACTTGCCGAACTGGCCCTCGTTGGGGGGGATGAAAGGCGACCAGTTGTCGCGCGCGACGTCGGGGTTGCCGAAGAGAAACCAGGCGCCGGCCAGGATGAAGGCGATCACCACGGTCACCTTCGTGATCACGATCGCGTTGTTGAAGCGCGCCGACTCCTTGATCCCGACCACGAGCAGGACCGTCAGCGCGGCGATCGCGACCATCGCCACCAGGTTCACGACCCCGGTCGCCTGCTGCAGCGTGCCCACGTCCACGCCGCTCTTCGCTAGCGTGTCCAGCAGCTGCGGGTTCACGGGAGACCAGTTCCCGGTGTCGGGGTTCAGGATCAGCTTCAAGCCCGGCGGGTTGGACCACTGCGGGGGGACGTTGATCCCGAAGTCCCGCAGGAAGGACGTCACGTAGCCGGACCACCCCACGGCCACGGTCGCGGCCCCGAACAGATACTCCAGGATCAGGTCCCAGCCGATGATCCAGGCGACGAGCTCCCCCAGCGTCGCGTACCCGTAGGTGTAGACCGACCCCGCGACAGGGATCATCGACGCGAACTCGGAATAGCAGAGCCCGGCGAAAGCGCAGCCGAGGCCGGCGAGCACGAAGGACAGCACGATGGCGGGTCCCGCGTACTGCGCCGCGGCGCTGCCGGTCAGCACGAAGATGCCGGTGCCGATGATCGCCCCGATGCCGAGCGCGACCAGGTTCACCGGCCCGAGCGCGCGCTTCAGCGAATGCTCGCCTTCGGAGAAGGCGTCGGCGCGCAGACCGTCGATCGATTTCCGCGCGAAGAGGTTCAAGGGCGGTTCTCCTGTCGGTTGGGGGCGTTCGCGCGGTCGCGCGGGGTTCGCCCGTTGGGAGGGAGCCTCATCCGCCGCGCTGCCCCAGCGCGGCATGCGTGCCGAGGGTGCTCTCGCGCGCCGATCGAAGGACGGAACGCAGCGTCATCAGCACGAGACTGGAGGCGAGCGCGAGCAGGACGAGGGCGCTGATGCCCATGACGCCCGCGGCGCTCCCCACGGCATCACCGCGCAGGGCATCGCGCACGTGGAGGAGGAGGGACGAGCCGGTCACGGCCAGCAGGAAGATGGCGGGGTAGAGGGCGATCCCCGGATGGCGTGCGGTTCGATGCAGCCACACCGCGATGCCGGTGAGCGTCAGCGCGGCCAGCAGCTGGTTGCTCGTGCCGAAGAGGGACCATACGGCGAGGTACGCGTTCTCCGGCAGGACCAGCAGGAAGAAGGCTGCGGGAAGGATCGTGGCAGCCGTGGCCGCGTATCTGCCGAGCTTTCCCTTCCAGTCGAACAGCTCCTGCAGGATGTAGCGGCCGAGCCGGGTCGTCACGTCGAGCGTGTCGTAGATGAACGTGGTGAGGGCCAGCAGGCCGAACGCCGTCGCGAGCTCCAGCGGGATGCCGACCACCGAGAGGAAGCGCGCGATGCCGCCGGCGAACACCTGGTCGGGACGGTCGCCCTCGGTCCCCATCATGACGGTGGAGAGCGCGATCAGCGCGACGACACCCTCGGCGAGCATGGCCCCGTAGCCCACCAGCGGCGCGTGGCGCTCGCTCGCCAGCTGCTTCGAGGTCGTCCCGCTGCAGACGAGCCCGTGGAACCCCGAGCACGCCCCGCAGGCGATCGTGACGAAGAGGATCGGGAACAGCGGCCCATGTCCTTCTGACGTGAACCCGAGGAAGGCCGGCGTCACGACCTCGAAGCCTCCGAAGACGACCCCCACCACGCCGGCCGCGAGGAAGCCGTACAGAAGGAAGCCGCCCAGGAACCCGCGCGGCTGAAGCAGGAGCCAGAGCGGCAGCACCGCGGCCACGAAGCAGTACGCCAGGATCAGCATGTCCCACGTCTTGCGCGAGCTCGACCCCATCCAGCC
>JACCXV010000128.1 GCA_013696835.1 Gemmatimonadota bacterium
CCAGATGAGCAGGGTAACGGGAAAAGAGCGGCGCGAGCAGATCATCGACGCGGCGATCCAGCTGTTCGCCGAGGCTGGGTTCACGGGGACGACCACACGCAGGCTCGCCGAGGCTGCCGGGATCAGCGAGGCGGGACTCTACCTGCACTTCGACACCAAGGAGGCGCTGTACGAGGCGATCATCCGCCGCAAGGCGACAGAGTTCGCCGGCTTCTCCAGGCGGCTGAGGGAGCTCATGGCGGGCGAGCCTCCGCGCCGCGTTTTCGGCGCGTTCGCGGAGTTCATGCTGGAGACCCACACCCGCGACAAGGCGTTCCTGCGGCTCCTGCTCCACAGCGGTTTGGAGCAGCACGCGCTTTTCCAGATGTTCTTCCGCGCCCAGGTTCGTGAAACAGCCGATCTCCTGCGTTCGTACGTGGAGGAGCAGCAGCGCGCGGGCGCGTTCCGGGCGTGCGAGCCGCGGCTGGTCGTGCGCGCCTTCATCGGCATGCTCGTGCATCACCTGCTACACCAAGAAGTCTTCGGCGTCCGCGAGCTCGGCGTCTACACCCCCGAGGAGGCCGCTCCCGTGTTCCTCTCCATCTTCCTCGACGGAGTCGCCCGGCCCGCGGCCGGCGAGGCCAGCAACCCGGCCGTCCCCGGCGCCGAACAGCCGGTGGAGAGGCCATGCGCCTGAATCCCGTGTCGCCTAGCCTGCGGCCCCTGCTCGCGGCTGCGCTCCTGTCGTCCGCGACGGGCACCCTGCCCGCGCTGGCCCAGCAGGACTCCGCCGCAGCGATGCCGCTCTCGTTGCGGGAGGCGGAAGACCTCGCCCTCGAACGCAACGAGCGCGTGCTGATCGCGCGCGAGGAGATCGAGCGGACCGCGGGGCAGATTCGGGAAGTGCGGGCGCGCACGCTTCCGTCGCTGGACGTGACCTACCGCTACGCGCGCAACATTCAGCGGCCGGTCCTCTTCTTCGGGGAGGGCGGTGACATCCGGCAGATCTCCATCGGATCCGACAACGACAACCAGGTCTCGCTGGAGCTGACCCAAACCCTCTTCAGCCGCTCCGTGAACGCAGCCACCCGCGCGGCCCGCCTGGCGCAGGACGTGAGCCGCTTCAACCTCGAGGAGACCGGTGAGACGCTCACGCTCGATGTGCGGCGGGCCTACTATCTCGCGCTCCTGAACGGAGCGCTGATCGGCGTGCAGGAGCAGGCGCTCGAGCAGGCCGAGCGTCGACTGCGGCAGGTGGAGCAGTTCCTGGACGTGGGCACGGCCGCCGAGTTCGACCGCCTCACCGCCCAGGTCGAGGCCGACAACATCCGGCCGCTGCTCATCGAGGCCCGCAACGACTACACGCTCGCGCTCAACGAGCTGAAGCGGCTCGTCGGGGTGCCGCTCGATCAGGACGTCACGCTCACGGACAGCCTCGCGTACGAACCCGTCGACCTGACGCTGCAGCAGGCGCGCGAGCGGGCTCTGGTCGAGCGCGACGACCTGCGCAGCCAGCGCGCCGGCGTGCAGCTGCAGCAACAGGCCGTGGCGGTGGAGCAGGCGCAGTCCTTTCCCGAGTTCAGCTTCACGTTCGACATGTCGCGGCGGGCATCTTCCGACCAGTTCGTTCCATCCACGTCGGAGTTCAGCCAGACGTCCACGGCGGGGCTCGAGATCCGCGTTCCCGTGTTCGACGGTCGCGCGGCCGAAGGCCGTGTGCGCCAGGCGCGGGCGCAGCTGAGCTCGCAGGAGCTGCGGCTCTCGGCCCTCGAGCAGGACGTCGAGCTGCAGGTGCAGCAGGCGCTCCTGAACGCGAGCGCGGGGGCCGAGCGGATCGAGGCCACGCAGGCGACGGTGGGTCGCGCTGCGCGCGCCCTGGAGATCGCCGAGACGCGCTTCCGCAGCGGCCTCTCGACGCAGCTGGAGCTGAACGACGCCGAGCTGGCGCTGACCCAGGCGCGGACGACGCTCGCGCGCGCCCTCTTCGACCACAACGTGGCGCGCGCGGAATTCCTGCGCGCCGTGGGCGAGCGATGAGAGCCGCGACGAGAGCGACCGCGGCGACGCGCGCCCGCGGCGCCCTTCAGGCTCTCCTCCTGGTGCTGGCCCTGTGTGGCGGCGGAAGCGCGGCTGCGCCGGCACAGCAGGAGCCATCCGAGAACCCGCCGCCGACGGCAGGGGGCGGCGAGACGCCTCTGGTGGTGCCGGAGAAGCCGTCCGTGCATCAGTACCGCGTGGCCGGCGGGCTGGCCGCCTTCGCGTGGGACGAGGACGTCCCCGCCGACGACGGGCCGGTCGCGGGGATCGACGTCGAGCGCGATCTGGCTCCCTTCCTCGCCGTGCGCGCGGGGCTGCGCTACGGCACGACCGAGTTCAGGGCGCTGGCTTCCGTCGTGGACGACGAGACCGGCGAGGACGGAGCGTCCGGCGAGCTTGCGACCGGGGAGGCCGTCGACACGCGTCTCTACCTTCCGGAGCTGGCCCTCCTCCTGCAGGCCGACCTGGGTCCGTTGCGCGACACCCCGCTCGTGCCCTATGCCGTGCTTGGCTTCGGGTCGCTCATCACCGACCCGGATCGCGAAGGTCTCACCACTCACTCGCAGAACGCCTTCGGGTACGGGCTGGGCGCTCGTCTGCGGCTCGGCGGCCGGCTGGGTGCCCGCGGCGAGGTCGAGCGCTACCTCCTGAAGCTCGAGGACGTGCTGGGGGAGTCCGACGACCCCGCCAATCGCGACTCGCGGTCCGTACACAACCTGCGCTTCGGCGGAAGCCTCACCTATGCCCTCTGAGCGGGCGGCACCCCGGGAGCCCGGGGTCCGCGGGCGCCGAGTCATCCCTACGCATCTCTACGGAGAAGGTTCATGAAGGCCAGCCAGACACCATCCTCTCTCGCGGCCACGGTCCTCCTCCTCGCGGCCGTCCTCCTCGGAGCGTGCGGGGAGCAGAAGGCCGCCGAGCGGCCGCAGGGGGTGCTCGTGGACACCACCAGCGTGGACACGCAGGACGTACCGCGCGTGCTGCGCGCCGTGGGCACCGTCGAGGCGGAGAACCAGACCACCGTCAAGGCGGAGGTCGACGGGCAGATCTCGCGCATCGTGCTCGAGGAGGGTGCGCCGGCGGAGCGCGGGCAGGTCGTTATGCAGATCGACGCCACGCCGGCCCGGCTCGCCTACCAGGAGGCCGCGGCGACCCGCGACCGGCTCAGAGCGGAGGTCGAGAACGACACGCGGCTGCTCGAGCGCTACGACCGTCTGCTCGAGGGCGGCGCCATCGACCAGCAGTCCCACGACGACGTCGCGGCGCGCGTGAAGAGCGGCCGGGCTCAGGTGGCGGAGGCCCAGGCGCGGGTGGGTCAGATGGGCTGGGACGTCGGCAAGACGGCTGTCAAGGCACCGTTCAGCGGCCGCGTCGCGGATCGGCTCGTGGACCTGGGCACGTTCGTGAGCCGGGGCGACGACCTGTTCGAGATCGTGGACGCGACCCCCGTGCGCGTCGCCTTCGCCCTTCCCGAGCGGGAAGCCGGGGCGCTGGAGCTGGGCGATTCGGTGTCGTTTCGCGTGCGAACCGATCCCGGCAAGGTCTACCACGGGGTGATCACCTACGTCAGCCCCAGCCTCGACCCGGCGACCCGCACGCAGCCGGCCAAGGCGGAGTATCCCAACGACCGGGGCGAGATCCCCCCGGGCGCGTTCGCGGACCTGGAGGTCGTCACCGCAGTGCGGCAGGATGCGCCGCTCATCCCCGAGGAGGCGCTGGTCTCCGAGGGCGAGCAGAGCTTCGTCTACGTCATCGAGAGCGGAAAGGCCCGCAAGGTCGAGGTGACGCTGGGCCAGCGCCTGGAGAACCGCCTGGAGGTCGCCGAGGGCCTGAAGGGCGGCGAGGTGATCGCGGTGGGCGGACAGCGGGAGCTGCGCGACCAGGCGCCGGTGCGCTACGCCGAACGACCCTCGGGAACGCCCGGTGAGGTGGGCCCGGGCAGGGGCCGCGCGCGATGAAGATCTCCGATACGTCGATCAATCGCCCGGTCTTCACGACCATGGCCATGGCAGCCCTGGTGCTGTTCGGCTTCCTCGGCTACAGGGCGATGGGAATCAACCGCTACCCGAACGTGGACTTTCCCACGGTCTCGATCACGACGTCGCTCTTCGGGGCCAGCCCCGAGGTGATCGAGACGGACGTCACGGACGTCCTCGAGAGCCAGCTCAACTCGATCGAGGGCATCCGCCACATCTACTCGACGTCGCAGCAGGGCCTCTCGCAGGTGACGGTGGAGTTCGAGCTGGGGCGCGACGTCGACGTGGCGGCCCAGGACGTCCGCGAGAAGGTCTCGACGGTGCTGAACGACCTGCCGGAGGATGCGGACCCGCCCGTCGTCTCGAAGCTGGACATCACCTCGCAGCCCTTCATGTGGATCGCGCTGTCAGGGATCTCGCGGCAGCAGCTCGGGGAGTACGCCCGCTGGACGCTGCGGCCGCGCCTCCAGACCATCGAGGGCGTGGGCGACATCCGGCTCGGAGGATACCAGGAGCGCGAGATCCGCGTCTGGCTGAACCGCGAGTTGCTGGAGGGACAGAACCTCACGGTTGGGGAAGTCGTGGCCGCCATCCGCGGGGGGAATCTCGAGCTGCCTGGCGGCCTCCTCGAGTCGCAGGCGCGCGAGACGCTGATCAAGGTGCAGGGCGAGGTGCTGTCGGTGGAGGAGTTCGAGAACCTCGTCCTGACGTACAACGACGGCGCACCGGTGCGGCTGCGCGACGTGGGGCGGGTGGAGGACGGGGTGGAGCCCCAGCGGGGGGTCGCCCGCTACAACCGCTCGACCGCCATGGGCCTGGGGATCGCGACGCGCTCCGGTGCGAACACCCCGGCCGTGGCCGAAAGGGTCCTCGAGCGACTGAAGGAGCTCGAGCCCCAGTTTCCGCCGGGGATGGAGTGGCGGGTCGCCTTCAACGCCGCGGACTTCATCGAGCGCTCGATCGAAGACGTGCAGCTGGAGCTGCTCTACGGCGCCTTCTTCGCGACGCTGGTGGTGTTCCTCTTCCTGCGCTCGCTGCGCTCGACCCTGATCATCGCCCTGGCGTTGCCGACCTCGCTCATCGGCACATTCGCGTTCATCAGCGCCATGGGCTTCACGCTGAACGACATGACCACCCTGGCGCTGGCCCTGGCGGTGGGCGTCGTGATCGACGACGCGATCGTGGTGCTCGAGAACATCTACCGCCACATCGAGGAGGGGAAGGACCCCCGGGAAGCGGCCAGCTTCGGCACGGACGAGATCGCGCTGGCCGTCGCGGCCACCACGTTCAGCCTCGCCGCGGTGTTCATCCCCGTCGCGTTCATGGAGGGGATCGTCGGCCGCTTCCTGTTCCAGTTCGGCATGACCGTCGCGATCGCGATCACGCTCTCGCTCATCGTCTCCTTCACGCTCACGCCCATGCTGTGCGCGCGCTTCCTGCGCCACACGGAGCCGCGGAACCGCATCCTGAGGGCGATCGGCGGGTTCCTGGACCGCACCGAGGCGCGCTACCGCGGGGGCCTGGACCGCGCTCTCCGCCGGAGGTGGCTCACGCTCGGCGCCGCCGCGGCGGTCACCGTCGCGGGGCTGCTCGTGGGCTACGTGATCCCCAAGGAGCTCACGCCCACCACCGACGAGTCCGGCTTCGTGGTCTTCTTCGAGACGCCCGTCAGCTCCTCGCTCTCCTACACGGACGGCAAGCTCCGCGAGATGGAGGAGATCCTGTTCGGACTCCCCGAGATCCGCGGCGCGTTCGCGGCCGCGGGACTCTTCGGCGGAGTGAACTCGGGGATCATGTTCGTCCGCATGCCGCCGCCAGGGGAGCGCGAGCGCGGGCAGGACGAGGTCATGACCGTGCTCCGGGAGCGTCTCAACGCCGTGCCGGGGGTGCGCGCATACGTGAACACGTTCGGTAACGCCTTCTCGGGCGGGGGCAGCTCGTCCCCCTTCCAGTTCGTGCTGCTCGGCCCCGAGCTCCCCGAGCTCAAGCGCTACTCGGAGGAGATCATGGGCAGGCTGCGTGAACGCGTCCCGAGCCTGGTGGACCTGCGGACCGACCTTGAGCTGCAGAAGCCAGAGGTGCGGATCGAGGTGGACCGCGACAAGGCTGCGGCGCTGGGCGTGGACGTGCAGGACGTCTCGCAGACTGTGAACGCGCTGATCGGGAGCCAGGAGGTGAGCACGTTCAAGGAGGGGGGCCGCCGCTACGACGTGCGCGTGCGCGTCGAGGACGCGCAGCGCCAGGGGCCCGAGGACGTGGCGCGGCTGACCGTCCGCGCCGGGAGCGGCGAGCTCGTCCGGCTCGACAATCTCGTGAGCCTCCAGTCGGGCACGGGCGTGAACGTCATCAACCGGCAGGACCGCCAGCGCGCCGTGACGCTGGAGGGGAACTTCGCCGCCGGTGGCGCCCAGGGCGCCGCGCTCGAAGAGGCGCGTCGCGTTGCCGCCGAGGTGCTGCCCCAGGAGTACACGACGGCACTCACGGGGGCGTCGGAGACGTTCCAGCAGACCTTCAGCTCGCTGATCTTCGCCCTGCTGCTGGCGCTGATCGTCACGTACATGCTGCTGGCGAGCCAGTTCGAGTCGTTCGTGCACCCCTTCACCATCATGCTTGCCGTGCCGCTGGCAGCCATCGGCGCCCTGGGGCTGCTGTGGGCCACGGGCATGTCGCTGAACCTGTTCAGCGCCATCGGCATGCTGCTCTTGATCGGCCTCGCGGTGAAGAACTCGATCCTGCTCGTGGACTACACCCTCACGCTGCGGCGTCGCGGGTTGTCGCGCGACGATGCGATTCGCCAGGCGGGGCCGGTCAGGTTGCGGCCGATCCTGATGACGTCGCTCGCGATCGTGATGGGCCTGGCGCCGATCGCGCTCGCCCTCTCCGAGGGATCGGAGACGCGACAGCCGCTCGCGATCGCGGTCATCGGCGGCATCTTCACGTCCACGCTGCTCACGCTGTTCGTGATCCCCGTCGTGTACACGCTGGTGGACGACGCCGTCGTCTGGATGGGGACGCGCGTGCGCTCGGGCGCGCGCTCCGTGGCGGTCGGCGGGCGGCGGTTGGAGCCCACTCCCGGAGACTGACGGGGGTTCGCTCGCGTCAGGCTCCCAGGGCCCGCTCCAGGCGAGCTCGCAACTGCGCCAGTCGCGTGACGGGCTCCCTGCTGAAGACGAGCCGCACGAAGCGGTCGGCGCTCTCCGATCCCCAATCCCGCATGGGGGTCGCCGCCACCCTGCCGCGTTCGAGCAGCAGGCGCGAGGCGGTGCGCGAGTCGAACCCCATCGCTCCCACGTTC
>JACCXV010000186.1 GCA_013696835.1 Gemmatimonadota bacterium
CGGGGACGCTCTCGAAGAGCGTCTCGTTGAAGAAGTGCAGGGCCCAGTGCACCTCCTGCTCCACGGTGGGGCGCTTCAGGTGCAGCTCGCCGGTGAGCCACAGCAGCTCGATCTCGTTCCGCAGCGCGTCCGTGACGGCTCGCCGCTCGCGCGGCGTCCAGCGGTGGGACTCCAGATCCACGAGCCGGCGGTAGATGCGGCGGTGGCGCTCCAGCACGGTGACCCGCTTGGCCTCCGTGGGGTGGGCCGTGAGAACGGGCCGCACGCGTAGCTGGGCCAGCAGGGCTCGGATCCGATCGGGTGGCGTGCCGGCCTCGGCGGCCGCGCGCACCGTGTGCAGGAGCGTTCCCCGCAGCGAGCCGAGGCCGCGTTCCGTCTCGAGCTGGCGGCGGCGGCGCATGGCCGCGTTCTGCTCCACGATCGAGAGCAGCTGAAACCACATGCCCTGCGCCTGCAGCAGCTGGCTCGTGAGCTCCGGGCGCGCATCGGACGGCGGCGGCTCGCCGCTGCGCCAGAGGGCTTCGGCCTCGGGTTGACGCGCCCGCACCACGTCGAGCAGGAGGTCGAAGAGGAGCGCCGCCGTGCGGGTGGCGTACTCGGCAGCGCTGGCAGCGGCCGGGTCCGCCGAGCGCGGCAGCGAGGCCACGAGATACGGCTCGAACGACGGGCCGTCTCCCGCGGAATTCCGGGGTGCGCCGGACGAACCGCCGTCCGGGAGCGGGACCGCAGCCGGCTCGGCGGCCGGGGCCCTCCCCCCGCGCGCGGAGGCCTCGCTTCGCGAGCCGCTCACGCGACGGCATCCGGCAGCGTCGCGCCGGCGAAGAATGCGTCCAGGTTCGCGATGGCGCGCCTGCCCATCGCCACCCGTGACTCCCTCGTCGCGCTCCCCAGGTGCGGCAGCAGCACGACGTTCTCCATTCCGAGGAGCTCTTCCGTCACGCGCGGCTCACGCTCGTACACGTCCAGCCCCGCCCCCGCGAGACGCCCTGCGCGCAGCGCCTCGGCCAGCGCGGGCTCGTCCACCACGTCGCCCCGCGCGCTGTTCACGAGCAGCGCGTGCGGCTGAAAGGTGCGCAGCCTGGCGGCGTCGATCAGATGCCGGGTCTCCGGCGTCGCGGGACAGTGGAGCGACACGACGTCCGCTTCCGCGAGCAGCGCCTCCAACGAGGGCCGCAGCTCGGCGCCGAGCTCCGCGGCCACCTCCGGCGGCGGCGGATAGGGATCGTGGAACAGGACCCGCATGCCGAAGCCGTGGTGCGCGCGGCGTGCGACAGCACGGGCGATGCGCCCGAAGCCCACCAGGCCCAGCGTCTTCCCGGAGATGCGTGTCCCGAGCATGTGCGTGGGTCTCCAGCCGGACCACGCCCGGGCCCGCACGTGCCGCTCGCCCTCGCCCGCCCGCCGCGCCACCATCAGCATGAGCGTCACCGCGAGATCGGCCGTGTCCTCGGTGAGCACGTCCGGCGTGTTCGTGACGCGCAACCCGCGGGCGCGGGCCGCGTCCAGATCGATGTGGTTGAAGCCCACGCCGAAGTTGGCGAGGATCCGTGCCCGCAGCGGCTCGGCCGCGAGCACGGCGCCGTCGAGGCGGTCGGTGACGGTGCAGAGCACTGCGTCCGAGGAGCGCAGCGCCTCCTGCAGGGCCTCGGCGCCGAGGGGGAGGTCCTCCGGGTTCAGGCGTGCCTCGTAGCGCCGGCCGAGCTCCTCCTCGCACGGGGCCGGGAGCCGGCGGGTCACGGCCACGACCGGCCGACCGCTCAAGGGGTGCGAATCACGCGACGGGAACCGTCGTGCGCGCCGTGGTGCGGGCGAGCGTGGCCGCGACGGTCGAGCCCAGCTCCGCGGGGTTGGGAGCCACCACGAGGCCGGCCTCCTTCATGATCTCCGCCTTCTCCGCGGCGCTGTCGCCGAACGCCGAGATGATCGCCCCCGCGTGCCCCATGCGCCGGCCGGGCGGCGCCGTCAGCCCGGCGACGTACCCGATCACCGGCTTCGTCATGTTGTCCCGCACGAAGGTGGCGGCCTCGGCCTCCTGCGGGCCGCCGATCTCCCCGATCATCATCACCGCCTCCGTCTCGGGGTCCTCCTCGAACAGCGCGAGGATGTCGCGGAAGGATGTGCCGTTGATGGGATCGCCTCCGATGCCGACGCTCGTGCTCACCCCGACCCCCGCGGCTTTCATCTGCGACGCGGCCTCGTAGCCCAGCGTGCCGGAGCGCGTGACCACGCCCACTGAGCCCCGCGTGTAGATGTGCCCGGGCATGATACCCATCATCGCCTTGCCGGCGCTGATGAGGCCCGCGCAGTTGGGGCCGATCAGGACCGTGCGCCGCTCCTTCAGGTAGCGCAGCAGGTAGCGCTTGACCTGCATCATGTCCTGTGCCGGGATCCCGTCGGTGATCGTGACGACCAGGCGCACGCCCGCGTCGGCGGCCTCCATGATCGCATCGGCGCACCCCGCGGCTGGCACGAAGATCAGCGACGCCTCGGCGCCGGTCTCGCGCGTGGCCTCCTTTACCGTGTTGAACACGGGCCGGTCCAGGTGGCGCGTGCCACCCTTTCCCGGCGTCACGCCGCCCACGACGTTCGTGCCGTAGGCGATCATCTCGCGGGCGTGGAAGGTGCCCTTGTCGCCGGTGAAGCCCTGCACGATCACCGGGGTGCGCTCGTCGAGGAGGATGCTCATGCCGCCACCGCCCCCGCACCGCCGCCCGCCTCCCGCAGCGCGGTCACCACCCGCTCCGCCGCTTCGCGGAGCGTCTCGGCGCCGATGATCGGAAGTCCGCTGTCGGCCAGGATCCGGCGGCCCTCCTCCACGTTGGTGCCGGAGAGCCGGACGACCAGGGGCAGCGAGAGGCGAGTCTCCTGCATCGCCTGCAGGATGCCCTGCGCCACCCAATCGCAGCGGTTGATCCCCGCGAAGATGTTCACGAGGATGGCACCCACCTTGGCGTCGGAGAGCACGAGCCGAAACGCCGCGGCGATGCGGTCCGGAGACGCTCCCCCGCCCACATCGAGAAAGTTCGCGGGCCTGCCGCCCGCGTGCTTGATCATGTCCATCGTGGCCATCGCGAGGCCGGCCCCGTTGATGATGCAGCCGATCTCGCCGTCGAGCGCGACGTAGTTCAGCCCGTGCTCCGCCGCCTGCGCCTCGCGCGGGTCCTCCTGAGCGTAGTCCCGCAGCTCCCGCACCTCCGGGCGCCGGAACAGGGCGTTGTCGTCGAAGCTCATCTTGGCGTCGAGCGCCAGGACCTCGCCGGCCTCGGTGACGACCAGGGGATTGATCTCGACCAGCACAGCGTCGAAATCGCGGAAGGCGCGGTAGGCTCCCATGACCGTGCGCGCCGCTCGCCGCACCTCCGCGGAGCCGAGACCCAGCGCGAACGCGACCTCACGCGCCTGGAACGCCTGCATGCCCACGGCGGGCTCGATCACCTCGCGCACGATCGACTGCGGCGCGGTGCGCGCGATCTCCTCGATCTCCATGCCTCCCTGCGGCGCGGCGACGACGACGATGCGCTCGTGCTTGCGGTCGAGCACGAAGCCGATGTACAGCTCGCGGCGGATCGGCACCGCCGCCTCCACGTAGACGCGATGGCAGGTGCGGCCCTCGGGACCGGTCTGGTTCGTGACCAGCGTGCGCCCCAGCAGGTCCTTGGCGGCGTCCGCGATCTCGTGCTCGCTCGAGCAGAGCTTGATGCCCCCGGCCTTGCCGCGGGCGCCAGAGTGGATCTGGGCCTTCACGGCCCAGCGCGAGCCGCCGATCTCGGACGCCAGGTACGCCGCCTGCTCCGGGCTGTACGCCACGCCCCCCTTCGGAATGGCGACGCCGCAGGCCGCGAGCAGCTCCTTGGCCTGATACTCGTGGATATCCATCTAGACCTCCGCGGTCGCCGGCTCGCGGCTCCGGGCGGCGATCGCCCGGGCGGCATCCACGACGTTCTCGGCCATCCGGGCGGAGGCCGCGTCGATCATCCGGCCATCGAGCTGTGCCGCCCCGCGGCCCGCCGCCGCCGCCTCCTGGAGGGCGTGGAGAATGCGACGCGCGCGCTCCACCTCCGGCGGAGGCGGAGTGAAGATCTCGTTCGCGAGCGCCACCTGCGAGGGGTGGATTGCCCACTTGCCCTCGCAGCCGAGCGCCGCCGCCCGCCGCCCGGCGTCGCGGTATCCGTCGGGATCGTTGAAGTCGCCGAAGGGGCCGTCGATCGCGCGCAGTCCGAAGGCCCGGCAGGCCACGACCATGCGCGAGATCGCCGCGTGCCACGGATCGCCGGGGTAGTCGGGGTTGAGCCCGCCGATGCTCGTCGTGCGCGCGCGGACGCTGGCGGCGTAGTCGGCAACGCCGAAGTGCATCGCCTCCAGCCGCCGGCTCGCGGTCGCGATCGCCTCCACGTGCGCCATTCCGAGCGCCGTCTCGATCAGCACGTCGATGCCGATGCGCTCGGGGATCCCTCGCGCTTCCTCGATCTGCGTGAGCAGCGCATCCACCAGATAGACGTCGGCGGGCACGCCGACCTTCGGCACGAGGACGAGGTCCAGACGGTGGCCGGCCATCTCCACGACATCGACCACGTCCCGGTACATGTAGTGGGTGTCGATGCCGTTGACGCGCACGCACACGGTCTTGCCGCGCTCCCTCCAGTTCAGCTCGAGCAGCGCCTGCACGACGTTGCGGCGGGCCGCCTCCTTGTCGCCCGGCACCACGGCGTCCTCGAGATCCAGGAACACGACGTCAGCGTCTCCCTCCAGCGCCTTGCGGAAGAGAGCGGGCTGGGAACCGGGCACCGCGAGCTGGCTGCGCTGCAG
>JACCXV010000219.1 GCA_013696835.1 Gemmatimonadota bacterium
CTTCACGCTGCCACGCCACGCCAGCCGTCGCATCACGGCCGCGTACCTCTGGGCCGACGTGAGCCACGGTCGCAGGGTGTTGGCGGTGAGCCCCGCGCGTTGCTTTCCCGGCGGTGCGCCGTGCTTCCTTCCGTGGCCGAACGATCCCGCCCTGGAGGAGCTCGTGCGCGTGCAGCGCACGGCGCAGCTCCTGTCCGATGCGGGGTTCTCGCTCTGCGCCGGTCGCGTACCCACGCTGGTCGGCACGCCCGGGAGCGACGTGCTCACCGGAGGCGCCGGAGTCGACGTGATCCTGGGGCTGGGCGGGAACGACGGCATCGAGGGCCAAGGCGGCGACGACGTCCTTTGCGGGGGCCCGGGAGACGACACGCTGCTGGGCGACTCGGGGCACGATCGTGCGTACGGAGAGGCGGGGAAGGACCTGATGCGCGGCGGACCCGGCCCGGATCTCCTGTACGGGGGGGAGGGCAACGATCGTCTCAGCGGTGAGGCCGGATCGGACGAGCTTCACGGAGGTAACGATGGGGACACCCTGGACGGTGGCGCTGAGCGTGACGTCTGCGAGAGGGGGGCTCCGGAGGACGGCGACGCGGTCGTGAACTGCGAAGAGGTGCGCGGCGTCCCTTGAGGGCCTTCGCTACTCGCCCGTGAGGGCGGTGCGCTCGGCTGCGGAGGGCACGGAACGGGCGCTGACGTCGCGCAGCAGGCCGCGGAGGCCCCCCAGTAGATCCTCTCGCAGCGCCACGACTTCCTCCTCCAACCGCCGGCTGCGCGATTGCAGCCTCGCGTTAGTGAGGTCCGAGGCGGCCTGGATGGCCAGGCGGTTCAGGAGGTCGATCTCGTCACGGTTGAAGAGCTCGCGGTTGCGCCGGCGGGACAGCAGGAGGAATCCGATCAGATCGCCGCGCAGGCTCAGCGGACCCCTGGCCACCCTCCTCGCGCAGGAAGAGCGCTGCCCGCGAGACGTGCGCCAGGTGGGCCAGGCGCCGCAGCAACCGCTCCTCCAGCCGCTCCAGGTCGGTGATGAACGAGAGCCCTCAGCGAGATCCTCGAGTCCCTTCCGCAGCTGCACCTTGTAGGCGAAGAAGAGCCGGTCCACGAACAGCTGCACCCGCCGCTTCACGGGCTCGATCAGGGTCGCCATCACCACCGCGGCGCCCATCGCCAGCGCGAAGGAAGAGCGTCCCGTGAGCTCGAGCGACAGGGCGGCGAGCACGTTCTCCACGGCGACGAAGATCACGAGCAGGACGAGCGTGATCGCGCTGTAGACCAGGCCGCGGTTCAGCACGATCTCGATGTCCATGAGCCGGTGCGACAGGATGGCGTAGCCGAAGGACAGCGGCAGGAAGAACAGCGCGACGTTGATCCAGAGATCGACGTTCGGCACCCACACGTTCAGCACGTTTACGAGACAGAACAGCGTCAGCGCGGGCAACATCGAGATCGCGACCCCCCACACGAGCCAGCGAAGCTTCTCCTTCTCGAGAGGATCCTGCAGACGCCGGTACGAATCCACGAAGGCGAACACCGCCCACAGGAAGTAGGCGGCGGCGACCAGGATGGATCCGCGGGAGACCGTCTGTGCGAGGGCGCTCGGGAGGAAGGAGACCGCGGAGGCGAGGTCGAGGGCGACGAGCAGGGCGAGGAAGGCGAGGGGGGGGACGCACTCCCAGGAAGAGCAGGGACAGGAGCGTTCCCGTTCCCTGCCCGAGCAGGACGGCGAACGGTCGCGAGGCGGGGCGCTCGAGCACCTGCAGCCGCCGACCTGCCCGCTCGACGTCCAGACGCAGGATGGGGCTGCCGGATCCAGGGATCGACTGAATGACGTCGGTGATGTCGCGGATGCTGCGGCCGTTGATGCGCAGCACCCGATCGCCGGGACGGAGCGCAGATCCAGCGTGCGCGCGGACCACGCCGCTCTCCGCCCCCTCGAGCTCCATGTGGATCCCGTAATACGGCCGCGACAGGGAGCCGGCCGCTGAGGCCAGCACCCACGCCAGCGTGAGCACCACGAGCAGGACGTCAGAGAAGCGCTTCATCGATCTCGTGCGTGGATTGACGTTCCGCCAGCTGCGTCGGTTTCAGGATCGTCCAGCGCCCCAGGGCGCCGGGGCCCTGCCGGGCGGGCGGGATGCGTCCGGGTGCGACCTCCAGCAGCACGCGGCTGCCGTTGTGGAGGCCGAGCGTCTCGCGCTCGGCGAGGTCCATGTCCAGCAGCGTGCAGAGGAGCGCCTTGAGGATCCCGCCGTGGGTGGCGACGAGCGCCGTCTCGCCGGGGTGCTGGCTGGCGATGCGCGCGAGGGGAGGCGCCGCGCGGCGCAGCAGGGCGGCGAAGGATTCTCCGCCCGGCGGGCTCACACGCAGCGGGTCGGCCTCCGCGCGCGCGAACTCCAGGGGCCATCTCGCGCGCACCTCCGCGGGCGTCAACCCCTCCCACTCTCCCATGGAACGCTCGCGCAGGCTCGCGGC
The DNA here is from genome assembly GCA_013696835.1 of Gemmatimonadota bacterium. Classification (GTDB taxonomy): domain Bacteria; phylum Gemmatimonadota; class Gemmatimonadetes; order JACCXV01; family JACCXV01; genus JACCXV01. Next base: position 2,470 of record JACCXV010000219.1, read on the forward strand.
GACCCGCGGGCGCAGCCCCAGCTTGATGCCCAGCCAGACTGCCATCTCCTGCGCGCGCAGCAGATCGCTGGTGTAGATCGCCGCCACGCCTTCCGCGCGAATCGCCTCGAGCGAGGCGAGCATCTGCCCGATGCCGGTGGCGTTCAGGGGCTGGTCCGCGTGGCCCTGCCAGCGCCCTTCCTTGTTCCAGTCGGTCTCGGGATGGCGAACCAGCAGCAGGCGCGAGGGAGGAGGACGCGTCATCCGGGGGCTCCGGGCAGTGCCTGGAGCCTCTCTCAGGGAGAGCGGTCGAGCCCCTCGCGCACCCAGGCGAGGAGCGCGTCGAAGTCCAGCGGTCCCCCGAGCATCGTCGCGAGCTCGGCGGCCGTCTCGCGCTGGCCGCGGGCAAAGAGCGCGGAGAGATACGACCCGGTGCGGGGGTTCCGATACCAGTCCACGTCGAAGCGCTCGCGCAGCTTCCGGTGCAGCAGGCCGCACAACATCCAAGACTGCAGGTAGCAGACGGAATAGAACCGCGGGTCGACGTCTTCGAGGTAGCGCTCCCGCGGGGCGACGACCCCCGTCGCGCGTTCGAGCTCCTCGGCGTAGAGGTCGGCCAGCTCGGGAGCAGGGCCGCGGGCGTGCAGCTCCAGCTCGTAGCGCAGCTTCGCGGAATAGCGCCGCAGCATGAACAGCTCCTCGAACCACTGCAGCAGCAGGAACTCGCGCGGCTGCTCCAGGCCCGACACGTCGCGCAGCCAGTGCGGCATGAGCAGGCAGTGGTCGAACGTCGCGGCGTAGCACTCCGTGATGCTGTTGTCGCCGAGATTGCGGAACTCGAACGGCGCGGAGGGATCCACGTAGCCGAAATGGAGTGCGTGACCCAGCTCGTGCAGGAACGCCTGGTAGTCGTCAGCGCCGCCGGCGGGAAGGATCACGAGCTTCACCTCGGAGGGGATCCGGATGGGCGAGCAGAACGCGCGCGCCGACTTGCGGGGCCGGTCGTCCAGGTCCAGCGCCACGTTTCCACCGGCGGTGGGATCCAGGCCCATCTCACGAACCACGCCGCCGACGCGATCGACCATCTCACGCGCGCCGAACACCGCGTCGAAGCGCGCGCCCCGCAGCATGTGGGGGAGATCCCAGAATCGCACCTCGGACCTGGGGAGGCCGAGCTCCCGGCGCGCGAAGTACTCGAAGAGATCCAGGTAGGCCGCCTCGGTCTCCACCAGCACGATCCGGGTGAGCTCGAGAAGCCGTTCGAAGTCGAAGCCGGACAACCCGGCTCGCCAGCCCACGTAGTCACGGGCGCCGAGCGCGCGGGCAGCCTCGTGCGCGACCTCGATGCCGGCTCGCAGGTGAGGCTGGAGCGTACGGCTCACGAGCAGCGCGGCCTCCGCGATCTCGCGCCGCCGGAGCCGGTCGGGGGTGTTGCGGATGCGCACGCGAACGCCGCGGAAGGGGATCGCCTCACCCGCCACGTGCACGATCGCGTTGGCCTCCGCCGTCAGGTAGCGCTCCTCCGCCTCCTTGCCAGCCTCCTCCTCGACCCCCGATGCGAGGAAGTCGAGCAGGTATCGCAGCCGCCGGCCCTCGTCCCCCGCCGGATCCGCCACGTCCAGCGCGGCTCGGACCTCCTCCACGCGACGGGCATCGAAGAGCTCAGGGTAACGCGCGTACGTCTCCTCCAGGCCCGGCGAGTCGCGGTGCCCCGCGAGCGCCTCGTAGTAGCCGCGGTTGATCTCCTCCTGGAAGGCCTCGGCCTGCTCGCGGACCCTGTCCAGCGGCAGATCCGCGGCACCCCCCGCAGGGTGCGTCCGTCCTGCGCGGGAGAGATCGCCGCCACCCTTCGCGGGGGCGATCACCGCAGCGCCTGCCTGGGTCCCACCACCGCGACCGCCAGCCTGTCGGCGTGGTGCAGCAGAACGGCCCCGGTGAGGGCGCTCAACACGACGTAGGCCCCCACGAGCGCGGCGAGCCGGGGCCCCTCGACCAGCATGGCGGCGGCGAGCGCTCCCAGCAGGATCGAGAACTCGCCCCGCGGCGCGAGGCTCAGGCCCAACCGCCACGTCGCGCGCCGAGGGAGCCCCCAGCTACGTCCCACCAGCAGTCCCGTCGCGAGCTTCGTGAGCGAGAACACAACCAGCAGCGCGAGGGCGGGCAGGAGCGACGGGGCCACCTCTGCCAGGTCGATCTGGATTCCGAAGGCGATGAAGAACATGGCCGCGGACAGCTGCTGGAACGGCAGCAGGGTCTGCTCGATGCGCTCCCGGTACGGCGTGTCCCCGAGGACCGTGCCCACGAGGAACGCTCCCAGCGCTTCCGAGAGCCCGAGCGCGGCGGAGGCCGCGCCCGTCAGCACGACGACGCCCAGCAGGAAGAGCAGGAGCACCTCCGAGGAGTCGCTCCCCAGGAGGCGCCAGAGCGGGCGACGCAGGAGGCGCGCAGCCCCGAGCAGACAGGCGACGAGCAGCGCGAGCTTCGCGATCCCTACCGCACCCGCCGCAAGGAGCGCTCCGCCGGCTGCGACGCTGGTGAGGAGCGCGAGCAGCACCGCCACCGCGATGTCCTCCACGACCAGCAGGCCCAGCAACGGCTCGGTCTCGCGGTTGGCGCCGCGGTGGGCTTCGAGGACGCCGCGGGAGATGATGGCCGAGCTCGACATGTACACGGCTCCGGCCAGAAACGCGGCGGCGAGCCAGGAGAAGCCGAGCAGGCGCCCTGCCACCATGCCCAGCGGGAAGTTCAGCAGGAAGTCCATCACACCCGCCGGGAGGAGCCGCCGGGCGTTCTTGGCCAGCCGCCGGGGCGAGAACTCCAGCCCGATCAGGAACAGCAGCAGGGAGACGCCCAGCGTGGCGAGGAACCCCACCACATCGGCCGCCTCGCGAGGCGGATTCAGCGGAAGTCCCATCAGGATGAACAGCGGGATGGGGCTCTGACCGGTCCAGCGGGCGAGAAGCGTGGCGGCGAGCAGCGCGGCCAGCAGTCCGCCGACCTCCAGGAGCAGCGTCGTATGCGCACTCACGACTGCGCCATGAGCGCCTCGAACGCGCGGACCTGCTCCTCGCGGCCCATGACGATGACGGTGTCCCCCGGAGCGAAGACCTCCTCCGGACCCGGGTTGGGTACGTGCCCGGTGCGCCGGGCGACCGCGATCACCGAGGCGCCGGTGCGCTCCCGCACGCGCAGGTCGCGGATGGTCCTGCCGACAACGCGCGACCCGCCGCTCACGCGCACCCAGCGCAGGTGAAGGCCCTGCATGATCTGCAGCATGGCGTCCTCTCGCACGGGCTCGGCCTGGCCCCCTGCGAGCACCCCCGCGATCGCACGTGCCTCCTCGTGCGACAGCTCGAGCACCGGCGATGGATCGTCCTCGCACGGCAGGAAGCGGAAGACCTCGCGCTTGCCCGTGGAGTGGACGACGATCACCACGTCGGAACCGTCGGACGTCGCCAGCGAGAACTTCCGGCCGATTCCGGGCAGCTCGGCTTCGCGGATCTCCATCTCAGGCCACCACCTCCATCAGCCCCCGCAGGGCGCGGATCTGATCCTGCTCGCCCATCACGATCAGCGTGTCCTCCTCGCGCAAGGCCGTGGCGGAGGAAGGGTTGAAGAGGAGGCCCGAGCCGCCGTGCGTGGTGGAAGGCCGGACGGCGACAACGAGTGCCCCCGTGCGCCCCCCGATCTCGAGCTCCCCGAGGGTTCTCTCCGCCACGGGAGATCCTCGCGGGACGGCGAGCTCCTCGATGGCGAGGGTCACACCGCCTCCACGCGTGACGACGTCCAGCAGCGACATGACGCCCGGACGCAGCAGAACGGAAGCCATGCGGGCTCCTCCGATGCGCTGCGGCGAGATCACGTGGTCGGCGCCCGCGCGCACGAGCTT
>JACCXV010000222.1 GCA_013696835.1 Gemmatimonadota bacterium
CGATGACGCGACGGCCGTCCGCCGTCTTCATGCGCTCGCGGAAGCCGTGCTTCGCGCGGCGCTTGCGACGGTGCGGCTGGTAGGTTCGCTTCATGGCTCCCTGCGGGTCGTCGAACGGGTCTTCGAAAGGACGGCGAAGCTAGCCCGCCCCTCGCGCAGGGTCAAGCGGAGGCCTATCCGATTCGGGGTGCCGTCCCGTCAGGGCGGCTCCCGCTCCTTCGCTCGCACCCGCGCCGCTGGAGCGCAGGCCCGGTAGCCTGACCAGCGTGAGCGCCGCGGGCGCAGAACAATCGGTGCCGCAGGCCGCGAATGTTCGCAAGATGTGTGAGAAGCGTGCGCAACGCGGGACAAGCTGTGGAAGCCTGTGGAGATCCTCCTCGAGGTGGTGCTTTCATTGACAAGCCTCGAAGGCGCGGGATACAATAGCGCCCCTCTCACGACCGGTCGTCTCCCGATTCCCCTGCCGTTCCTCCCTGACCCCGGGTCGCCAATGCACGCTTCCGAACTAACCCCGCCCGAGATCTGGTCGCTCATCCTGGAAGAGTCACGCAAGGTGATCCCGCCCCAGACCTTTCAGACCTGGCTCGAGCCCACGCGGGCCGTGACCCTCGCTGCCGACCAGCTCCTTGTCGAAGCCGAGAACCAGTTCGCGGCGGACTACATCGAGGGGCAGTACAGGGACATCCTCAACGGCATCGCGGACGAGCTCTTCGACCGCGATCTGTCGGTGGCGTTCACCCGTGGATCGGCCGGCGTGGTCGAGCGCGAGTTGGCGCTCGCGGACGAGGCCCCCGCGGGAGGCGGCACGCCCGCGAACCTGGGTTCGCCGCTGAACTCCCGCTACGACTTCCAGAGCTACGTCGTGGGCAAGAGCAACCAGTTTGCGCACGCCGCCTCCAAGGCGGTGGCCGAGAATCCGGCCAAGACGTACAACCCGCTCTTCATCTACGGCGGGGTCGGCCTGGGCAAGACGCACCTCATGCAGGCCGTCGGGAACTCCATCCTGCGCACGCGCAAGCTGAACCGCGTCTGTTATCTATCGTCCGAGAGCTTCATGAACGAGATGATCTCGTCGATCCAGCGGAACGACACGATCACCTTCCGCAACAAGTACCGCCGCATGGACCTGCTGCTGATCGACGATGTCCAGTTCCTGGCCAACAAGGAGTCCACGCAGGAGGAGTTCTTCCACACGTTCAACGCGCTCTACGACGCGCACCGCCAGATCGTCCTGACCAGCGACCGGCCGCCGAAGGAGATCCCGACGCTCGAGGAGCGGCTCATCTCCCGCTTCGGGTGGGGGCTCGTCACCGACATCCAGCCGCCCGATCTCGAGACCCGGATCGCGATCCTGCAGAACAAGGCCGAGCGCGACAACCTCGTAGTGCCGGAAGACGTCCTGCTCTTCATCGCCCAGCACATCAAGTCCAACGTCCGCGAGCTCGAGGGTTCGCTCATCCGGCTGCTCGCCCACTCTTCGCTGACCGGCAGTGAGATCAGCATCGAGCTTGCCGAGAGGGTGCTCTCGAACATCCTCTCGCACGAGGTCAAACGCGTCACGATCGATCGCATCCAGCGCGAGGTCAGCCAGGAGTTCGGCGTCAGCATCGAGGGGCTTAAGTCCAAGAAGCGCACCAAGACGCTGACCGAACCGCGCCAGTTCGCGATGTTCCTCTGCCGCCGTCTCACAGATCTCCCGCTGGTGGAGATCGGGCAGGCCTTCGGGGGACGCGATCACACCACCGTCATCCACTCCTGCGACAAGATCGAGTCCGACATGGCGCGCGACCGGGGGCTGCGGCTGCGCGTGGAGAAGCTCCTGAGCTCGCTGTCTTCCTGAGACGCTCTCCCGGAGAATCGGTGCACGCGCGCTGGCCGGCTCGGGTGGCTGCGGATGTCTGTGGATCCGGCAACCCGGAGCGGGTAGCTGGATGGGGACAACCGCCCGTCAGCCTGATCGGACGCCCGCGGGCGCGTTTTCCCACACGCCAGCGGCACGCCTCCTGCTTCCCGACGTGTCAGTCCCCGAACGACCTGGCTCAGGTTTCCACATCTCCGGTGCCCCTACTACTATTACTGGATTGAAAGGAACGTCAGAAGAAAAGCACTAGTCTCGGTGGAAAACTCCCGCCGCAGGGACCCCAACGCCTCGAGGGACGGATGAAGTTCACGATCGCACAGGAGGAGTTTCTGCGCGCGCTGAGCGCCGCGTCTGGTGTCGTGCCCTCGCGAACGACGCTGCCCATCCTGTCCGAGATCCTGATCGAGACCGGCGAGGACGGGATCATGCTCTCGGCTACCGACCTGGACCTTTCGGCGACCATCCGTGGCAAGGCCTCGGTGAAGGAGCCCGGGTCGGTGACGCTGCCCGCGCGGCGTCTCAACGAGCTGATCCGCGAGCTGCCGCCGAGCCCGGTGCACGTGGAGAGCGTCGGCGAGAAGGTCAGCGTGGACTGCGACAAGACCAGGTTCCGCTTCTTCGGGCATCCCAAGGCCGATTTCCCGACCTTCCCCGTGGTGGGCTTCGACGACGACGTGCTGGAGATCCCACGCGCACTCTTCGAGCAGCTCGTGCACCACACGACGTACGCGGCCTCGACCGAGGACACGCGGCCGATTCTCAACGGCGTGCTGTGGGAGGTCAACGACGAGGAGACGCGGATGGTGGCCACAAACGGTCACCGGTTGGCGAGCTACACCGGAAAGCGCGCAGCCGCGAGCAAGTCGCGCTCGAACGTGATCGTTCCACCGAAAGCGCTCACCTATGCGTCACGGATATTCGAGCGCGAGGAGACACTGCAGGTGGCGTTCGGCGAGAACCAGCTCGCGATCCGCGCGGGCGGCAACACCCTGTACACGCGGCTGATCGAGGGTCCCTACCCGAACTACAATCAGGTCATCCCGCAGGACAACGACAAGGTCGCGACCGCCGATCGGGACGCGCTCATCAAGGCCCTGCGCCGAATGGCCGTGGTCGCCAGCGACCAGACCCACCGCGTTAAGCTGTCCTTTCGGGAGTCCGAGATGACGCTCTTCGTGAGCACACCCGACGTGGGCGAGGCGAATGAGAAGATGGGAATCGACTATCAGGGCGAGCCCCTGGACATCGGCTTCAACGCGGCCTACCTGCTGGAGGTCCTGAAGTACGTGGACGGAGACCAGGTGAAGCTCACCTTCAAGAGCCCGGAAAGGGCAGCCCTGGTGACCCCCGCCGGCGGCAACGGCGACGGCCGCTATCTGGCCCTCGTGATGCCTCTCAGATTGCAGGAATAGGAGGCGCTCCGAGCCACATTTTTCGAGCCTGGAAAATTGACCGAATGCGATGCCCGGCGCATATTTGCGGATGTTTGTGAGGCTGCTCGGCCAGCGCTGGTGATCCTTCTCTCCCTCGAGCTCCAAGGTTTCCGAAACTTCACCTCGCTGAGCCTTCCGCTGGATTCGCGCGGAGCGGTTCTCGAAGCTCCAAACGGCCGCGGGAAGACGAACTTCCTCGAGGCGATCCACTATCTGAGCCTTTTCCGTTCCTTTCGCGGAGCGCCGGACTCCGAGGTCGCGAGCTTCGGCACCCGCAGCTTCGTCCTGCATGGCGAGCTCACCCGCGAGGGAGACCGGCGGACCGGCATCGGGGTCGCCGTCGACGGTGCCAGGAAGCGGCTGGCCGTGGACGGTCGAGCCGGCCGTCCCGCCGAACACGTGGGAACGGCGCTCTCGGTGGTGCTGTGCCCCGAGGACATTCGGCTCGTTCAGGGCAGTCCCGGGCGCAGGCGGCGGTACCTGGACGTCGTGCTGGCGCTGTCCTCGGCGCGGTACTTTCACGCGCTCCAGGAGTACCGCCGCGTGCTGCGGCACCGGAACAGCGTGCTGCAGTCGGGCACGCAGGCCGACGTCGCGCTCCTCGAGCCCTGGACAGAGGGACTCCTCCGTCACGGCGCGGTGATACTGCGCGAGAGGCTGCGGTTCTTGACGCGTTGGGGCCCGCGGTTCGCGGAGATCTCCGCCCAACTGGCCGGAACCTCAGCCGGGGCGCTGAGCTGGCGCTACGAGTCGTCCTCGCTACCGGCTGGCGAAGCGGTCGAGGCGAGCCTGCGACAGGTGGTGAGCGTTGAGCAGCCGGTGAGCATTGGGCAGGCGGAGGCTTCGGGCATGCTTGCACTCCCGGACCAGGACGGCGGTCCGGCGTCGTACCAGCCTGCGGCACGGCGTCCGAGTGCCGATTTCCCCGATGCCCCGGGGCTTGACGACGTGACCGCGGCTCTACGGGCCGAGCTGGAGCGCCGTGCTTGGTTGGAGCGTCGTCGCGGCGTGACGCTGGTCGGCCCTCACCGGGACGATCTCTCGTTCCATTCCCTCGAGCCGTCGGGAGCGGAGCGGGACTTGCGGAAGTTCGGCTCGCAGGGAGAGCAGCGCACCGCTGCTCTCTCCCTGCGCTTCCTGGAGCTCGAAGTGCTCTCACACGAGCGGGGGGAGCTCCCGGTCGTCCTGCTGGACGACGTGTTCAGCGAACTCGATCCACGGCGGAGCCGCGAGCTCCTGGGGTTCCTCGCGCCCGGCCAGCAGGTCTTCCTCACGACCCCCAAGCCGCTGGCGCTCGATACGTCTTTGGATCTTCCCCGCTACACGATCGCGGAGGGCACGGTCCGCGCGGCGTGAGGTTCTCGGGCGGGACTCCTGCGGGGGCCGGGGACGCCTCCCGCGTGCCGGAGCGCCGCGCCCTGCGACCCGGCCGGGGGGGTCAGCCGCGGCCGTTGCACGAGTCGCTGAGCGGAATCCTCGAGAGCCTGGGCCTCGCGCCAGGGCTCGAGGACGCGCGCCTGTTCGAGGACTGGGAAGCGCTCGTGGGGCCGGAGATCGCGCGCGTGGCTCGGCCGCATCGACTCGACGGCAGCGTCCTGGTCGTGCACGTGCGAAGCTCGGCGTGGATGACCGAGCTCTCGATGCGCCGGAACGACATCCTGGTACGTGTGAACGGGCCGCGAAAGTGTCGCAAGGTCACGCAGCTGGTGCTGCGCGTCGGCTCGGACGAGCGCGAGTAGCGAGCACGGCGGACCGGCGGCCCCGCGGGCCGGGCCGGCCTCGGGAAACGGCAACGGAGGAGCAGCGAAGGAATGGCTACGAAGCAGCGCACCAAGAAGAACGAGCAACCACCTTCCGTGAGTCCCGGGGAGGATGGGAACGCTGCGCGCGCGACGCTCGGAGAGCAGGAGTATCACGCCGGCAAGATCCAGGTCCTCAAGGGACTGGAGGCGGTCCGCAAGCGCCCGGGCATGTACATCGGCTCAACCGGGTCGCGCGGACTGCACCACCTCGTCTACGAGGTCGTGGACAACGCGATCGACGAGGCGATGGCCGGCTTCTGCGATTGGGTCGACGTCGTGATCCACCCCGACAACTCGGTGACGGTGCGCGACAACGGCCGCGGGATCCCCGTCGAGATCCACCCCACCGAGAAGATCCCCGCCGTCGAGGTCGCGATGACGATGCTCCACGCCGGCGGCAAGTTCGACAACACGTCCTACAAGGTCTCGGGCGGACTGCACGGGGTGGGCGTCTCGGTCGTGAACGCGCTGTCGGAGTGGCTCGAGGTGGTGGTCGAGCGGAGCGGACAGACGTACCACCAGCGCTACGAGCGCGGGATCAAGGCGAAGGACCTGGAGGTCACGGGCAAGACGCGCCGCACGGGCACGACCGTCACCTTCAAGCCGGACCCGCAGATCTTCAAGGCGGAGGACGACCGGGAGTACGTATTCGACACCCTGGCCACCCGCCTGCGGGAGCTGGCGTTCCTGAACAGGGGCGTCACGATCGTCTTCCGCGACGAGCGGAGCGACGGCCGGGAAGAGACGTACGCCTACAAGGGCGGGATCGTCGAGTTCGTGAAGTGGCTGAACGGCAGCAAGAAGCCGCTCCACAAGGAGGTGGTGTCGATCGAGCAGACGCGCGACGACGTGGTCGTCGAGCTCGCGATGCAGTACACCGACTCCTACAGCGAGTCGGTGTTCACCTTCGTCAACAACATCAACACGCACGAAGGGGGCACCCACCTCACGGGGTTCAAGAGCGCGCTCACGCGCACGCTGAACTACCACGCCGACCGGAACAACCTGCTCAGGAAGGGCGACTTGGCCTTCAGCGGTGATGACGTACGCGAAGGGCTGACCGCCATCCTGTCGATCAAGGTGCGAGAGCCGCAGTTCGAGGGGCAGACCAAGACCAAGCTCGGCAATTCCGAAGTGCAGGGAATCGTGGCCTCGGTCGTGAACGATCGCCTCGCGGCTTGGCTGGAGGAGAGCCCCGGCGCGGCGCGGACGATCATCGACAAGGCGCTGTCCGCGGCGCGGGCGCGGGAAGCGGCGCGGAAGGCGCGCGAGCTCGTGCGCAAGAAGAGCGGCCTCGAAGGCGGGATCCTGCCGGGCAAGCTGGCGGACTGCTCGATCGACAACCCGGAGATGTCGGAGTTGTACCTCGTGGAAGGCGACAGCGCCGGAGGGTCTGCGAAGCAGGGCCGCGACCGCAACTTCCAAGCGATCCTGCCTCTCCGTGGGAAAATTCTGAACACCGAAAAGGCGCGCATAGACAAGATCCTCTCGAACGAGGAGATCCGCGCCATCGTGACGGCAGTCGGCACCGGTCTGGGAGAGGACGACTTCAACCTGCAGAATGCCCGATACCACAGATACATCATCATGTGTGACGCTGACGTAGACGGCGCTCATATCCGAGCGCTTCTGCTGACGTTCATTTATCGCTACATGCCCCAGCTTATCCAGGCTGGTTACGTCTACATCGCCCAGCCGCCGCTGTACCGAGTTGCAAAGGGCAAGCAGGAGATGTACGTGCATACCGAAGAGGAGCGTGCCGCCGCAGTCAACGCGTTCGGCGATGGAAATGTCACGGTGCAACGATTCAAGGGGCTCGGCGAGATGAATCCCGCCGAGCTGTGGAAGACAACGATGGATCCGGACACGCGCACGCTGCTTCAGGTCACGCTGGACGATGCCGTGGAGGCCGACCGTTTGTTCTCCACGCTGATGGGTGACGAGGTCGAGCCGCGCCGCCGGTTCATCGAGGAAAACGCCAAGTACGTAAAGAACCTGGACGTGTAGTCGATGTGCCTACCCCATGCGAGGGGCTTCATGCCTAACGTGCCGAGGGCAGGTGAGACAGGTAGAGATTTGAGGCACCTGGAAAGAATGCATCTATGGCGATCATAGAGCGCCGTGACCGGATCCTCCCGCGTCTCATCGAAACTGAGATGCGGGAGTCGTTCATCGATTACTCGATGTCCGTCATCGTGGCACGCGCGCTGCCGGATGTGCGCGATGGTCTAAAGCCCGTTCATCGTCGTGTGCTTTACGGAATGTCGGAGCTCGGGCTCTTTCCGGGACGGGGCTATCGCAAGAGCGCCAAGGTCGTCGGTGAGGTGCTCGGGAAATTCCATCCGCACGGCGACCTGTCGGTCTACGACGCGCTCGCGCGGATGGTGCAGGACTTCAGCCTTCGTTATCCGCTGGTGGACGGTCAGGGCAACTGGGGCAGCGTGGACGGGGACAGCCCGGCGGCGATGCGATACACGGAGTGCAGGCTCACTCCGGTCGCGGCCGACATGCTCGCCGACATCGAAAAGGAAACAGTCGACTACCAAGGCAATTTCGATGACACGGAGCAGGAACCAACCGTTCTGCCAACGCGTGTTCCGAATCTTCTAATCAACGGGGCGACAGGTATAGCCGTGGGGATGGCCACGAACATCCCTCCTCACAACCTGGGTGAAGTCGTCGATGCTCTCGTGGCGCTCGTCGAGGACCCGGAGCTCGAGATCACCGCCCTGCGCAAGCTCATCAAGGGCCCCGACTTCCCCACCGCGGGCATCATCGTCGGACGCGCCGGCATCAAGGACGCCTACGAGACCGGCCGCGGACGAGTCGTGATGCGCGCGCGCTCGGAGATCGAGGTCAAGCAGAGCGGGCGGGAGGCAATCATCGTCTCCGAGATCCCCTACCAGGTCAACAAGTCGCGCCTCGTCGAGCAGATCGCGGATCACGCCAGGAGCAAGCGCATCGAGGGCATCTCCGACCTGCGGGACGAGTCGGACCGCGACGGCATGCGGATCGTGATCGAGCTCAAGCGCGACGCCGTCGCGCGCGTGGTGCTGAACCAGCTCTACAAGACCACACAGATGCAGGCCACGTTCGGCGTGAACCTGCTCGCGCTGGTGAACAACGTGCCGCGCACGCTGAACCTGAAGGAGATGTGCACGCACTTCCTGGACCATCGCCACGACGTGGTCGTGCGGCGCACGCGCTTCGAGCTGCGGAAGGCGGAAGAGCGCGCCCACATCCTCGAAGGCCTGCTGATCGCGCTGCAGCACATCGACGCGATCGTCCAGCTCATCAAGAAGGCGAAGGACGTGGAAACCGCCCGCGAGCAGCTCATGAAGAAATACGAGCTCTCGCAGATTCAGGCGCAGGCGATCCTCGACATGCGTCTCGCGCGGCTGACGGGGCTCGAACGCGACAAGATCCAGGCTGAGTACCGCGACCTGATCGCGCTGATCGCCCGCCTCAAGGAGCTCCTCGAGAGCCGTCGTCTGCGCATGGACCTCATCAAGACCGAGCTGATCGAGATCCGGAAGAAGTACGCCGATCCCCGCCGCACGCAGATCACCCACGACGAGGGCGACTTCTCCGTGGAGGACCTGATCGCCGAGGAGAACATGGTGATCACGGTCACCCACCGCGGCTACATCAAGCGCACGCCCACCAATGCGTACACGCGCCAGCACCGTGGGGGCCTCGGCAGCAAGGGCACGGCGGCGCGCGAAGAGGACTTCCTGCAGAGCGTCTTCACGGCCACGACGCACGACTACATCCTGGTCCTGACCCAGCGCGGTCGCTGCTACTGGCTGAAGGTGTACGAGATCCCTCAGGCTGGTCGGGCGGCCCGCGGCAGGCCGATCGTGAACCTGGTGGAGCTCCCCAAGGACGACGCGGTCGCCGCGCTCCTGCCGGTCAAGGAGTTCGACGCCGAGCACAGCGTGATCATGGCCACCGAGCGCGGTGTCGTGAAGAAGACGAGCCTGGCAGCGTACGGGAACCCGCGCGCCGGTGGCATCATCGCGATGAACATCGGTGCGGAGGACCGGCTGCTCTCCGCCGAGATCACCGACGGCTCCAACGACGTCATCCTCGTCACCTCGCACGGACAGTCGATCCGCTTTCACGAGACGCAGGCGCGCGAGATGGGCCGCACGGCGGGCGGCGTCAGGGGCATCGCGCTTCGCGAAGGGGATCGCGTGGTCGGAATGGTGGTGGTGAAGCGTGACGGCACGCTGCTCGTGATCACCGAGAACGGCTACGGAAAGCGGACGCGATTCTCGGACTACCGGGTGCAGAGCCGCGGCGGCATCGGCATCAAGACCGTCAAGGTGACAGACAAGACGGGGAAGCTGGTCGCGGGCCGGGAAGTGGTGGACCAGGACGAGCTAATGGCCATCACGGCCAGCGGCATGACGATTCGCGTGCTGGTCGGGGGCCTGCGCGTGCTCGGCCGGGCAACCCAGGGGGTGCGGATCATCCGGCTCGGGGGGGGTGACCGCGTGGTGGACGTCGCGCGCATGGTGGCCGAGGACGAGGAGGGATCGCAAGCCGACGGCGCGGGTATTGCAGGCGTAGGCTCCGGGGCGGGGAACGGCGACGGCAACGGAGCCGCGGGCGACGAGGACGAGGAGGACGCGCCCACCCTGTTCGACGCCGAGGACGAGTAGTTCCCGGCGCGATCCCATTCGCCGCGGCCGTGCGCGCCAGCACCGGCCTGGAGGAAGCAGGAGCAGCCCTCGCCGTGACCTCGCGCCAGCCCACGCCCATCTCCGGCGACAAGATCCTCGTCGTCGACGACGATCCCAGCATCCTCGAGACGCTCACGACGATGCTGCGGTTCAAGGGCTACGCGACCCACGTGGCTTCCAGCGGCAAGCGGGCCCTCGAAGCGGTGCACCAGTTCTCCCCCGACCTGATCCTGCTCGACATCATGCTGCCGGACATCGACGGCTACGAGATCTGCCGCCGGGTCAAGTCCGACAAGGAGACGCAGGACATCCCGGTGCTGATCGTCAGCGCCCGCACCCGCCGGGAAGAGGTCGTGAACTTGCTCGAGCTCGGTGCCAACGACTACATCACGAAGCCGTTCTTCCTCGACGAGGTCATCGCGCGCGTGCGAACCAACCTCGAGGCCAAGAAGTACCGCGACCGCGTGCGCGAGGAGGCGAGCCTCCAGAAGGCGATGCTCGACATCTCGCAGGCGGTCACGTCATCCCTGGCCCTGGGGGAGGTGCTCGCGACGATCGTCGGGACGCTCATCGAGACGGTGCACTGCAAGCGCGCCTCGATCCTGCTCGTGCTGAACGGCGACACGGCACAGGTCGTGACCACCACGGATACGGGCGAGCAGATCGGCCGCATCCTCACGCTCGAGCGCTATCCTGAGGTCGTGAACGCGATCGACGAGTCGCGGCTGATCAACGTCGAGAACCACCTCGCCGATCCCCGCCTCGAAGCCGTTCGGCACCTGTTCCCCGATGCGACTCCCCGCGCGCTCCTCGCCGTGCCCCTGCCGTTCAAGAGCAAGGATCTGGGGCGCTACGTGCTGCACGTGGAGCGTCCGGGCGAGCCCTTCCTTCAGAAGGACGTGCGTTTCTGCGAGCTGGTCGCGAACGCCGCCGCCAACGGCATCTACAACGCGCAGCTCTACGAGGAGAAGGCGCTGGACAACGAGCGTCTCGAGCGGATGGCGAACACGGATCCGCTGACCGGCATCCACAATCACGGCTTCCTCTATCGCCGCCTCAGCGAGGAGGTCGAGCGCGCGATGCGCTACGGCTCCGATCTCTCGTACATCATGATCGACATCGACCGCTTCAAGGCCATCAACGATCGCTACGGCCACCTCAAGGGCGACCAGGTGCTGCGCGACATCGCGCACATCATCCAGCGCTCAACCCGCAAGATCGACGTGGGCGCGCGCTACGGCGGAGAGGAGTTCGCCGTGCTGCTCCCCGAGACCGGCATCGAAGGCGGGTCCCTGCAGGCGGAGCGCATCCGCCGCGAAGTGAAGGCGCACTACTTCTCGGCGATCGACGGCGGGCGCGTGAGCGTGTCCTGCGGCGTCGCCAGCCTCTCGCGCGGGGGGGGCGACACCGACGACCGCTACACTCCGGACTGGCTGATCGGGGCGGCCGACAACGCGCTCTACCAGGC
>JACCXV010000242.1 GCA_013696835.1 Gemmatimonadota bacterium
GTTCAGGATGGGGAACAGCCCCTGCGGAGCATGTGCCTTGAAGTATGCGACCGCCAGCTCCCCGGACAGGACGAACGCGACGGGCCGCGTGAACAAGCCGATCGCCACCGCCAGGCCGCCGAAGAACTCCAGCACGCCTGCCAGCCCCATCAGCGAGACGAGTGGCACCGCGGCTCCGTCGCCTCCCGCACCACCGAGCACCCCGAACAGCTTCTGGGCGCCGTGCTGCATCAGCATCAGCCCGGCCACGATCCTCAGCAGGTTGAGCGCGATCTCGGCGAAGCGCGTCCGGGCGAAATCCGGCATGACATTCCTCCTCCAAAGCGAAATGGTTGGCTGCGGGCAGCCGCCGCGAACGTCACGTCTCCACCCGCGACTCCTCGAGATCGAGCTCGCGGTCGATCAGCAGCATGACGTCGTCGCTGATCTCTCCCTCCTCGTGCAGGCGACGCACGACGTCCCGTTCGGCCTTGAGCAACTCCCGGCGCAGGCTCTCGTACTCGCCAGAGAACTGCCTGCAGATCTCGTCGGCGGGCACGTCGGAGTCCAGCGCGAGACGCCGGCTGCGGTGCTCGTAGCGCCAGCGGAGGCGCTCCAGATGGTCGCCGCGGTCGCCGTTCTCGCTCGCGAGCTGCTCCAGCCGGCCGATCGCTGCGCGCGCCGCTTCGAGCCGGGCGTGGCGCTCCTGCCGCCGCACGGCTTCGGGATCCACGAGCCCGAGCGCGCGGATCACGGCCGGGAGGCTGATGCCCTGCAGGAGCAGCGTGGCCACGATCACCGCGAACGTCAGGAACAGGAGCAGGTCGCGGGCCGGGAAGGGCTCGCCTCCGGGCAGTCGAAGCGGCAGCGCGAACGCCGCCGCCAGCGACACCACGCCGCGCAGACCCGTGTACCCGACGACGAAGATGGGTCGCCAGCCGGGATAGGGGTCCCGCTCCCGCAGCCGACGGCTCAGCAGGCGCGGCAGGTACGTGGCGGGGAAGACCCATGCCAACCGCACCAGGATGACGGTCAGGCTCACGAGCACCGCGTAGCCGAGCAGCTGCGGCAGGCTCGTGCTGCCCGACAGCGCCCCCATGATGGCGGGCAGCTGCAGGCCGATGAGCACGAAGATGAAGCCGTTCAGCAGGAAGACCACCACCTCCCACACCGCCAGCGCCTGGAGCCGCGTGCTGGGCGAGAGCAGGAGCCTGGCGGCGCCGATGTAGAGGCCGGTCGTGACCACGGCCAGCACGCTCGAGACGCCGGCTGCCTCGGCCGGCAGATACGCCGCGAAGGGCGTCAGAAGCGAGAGCGTGATCTGCGCCGGCGGATCGTCCACCCGCCGCCTCACCTGCGCCGCGAGCCAGCCGACCGCGAGCCCGATGGCGATCCCGCCGAGCACCACGGCCACGAAGCGCACGACGGCGTCAGACAGCGAGAACGCGCCCGTGAGCAAGGCCGCGAGCGCCATCCGGAAGGCGACCAGGGCGGTGGCGTCGTTCACCAGGCTCTCGCCCTCGAGCACGTTGACGATGCGCTGGGGGAGCCCTAGGTGCCGGGTGATGGCCGTGGCGGCGATGGCGTCCGGAGGGGAGACGATGGCACCGAAGGCGAACGCCGCCGCCCACGGCAGCCCCTCCACGAGCCCGTGCGTGACCACCGCGACGGCCACCGTGGTCGTGAGCACGAGACCCACCGCCAGGAGCGAGATCGGGCGCAGGTTCTCGCGAAAGTGCCGGAAGGACGTGAACACGGCCGCCGAGTAGAGGATCGGCGGAAGGAACACCAGGAAGACGATGTCCGGATCCAGCCGCAACGGCGGCAGTCCGGGAACGAAGCCCAGCAGCAGACCCCCGACCGTGAGCACGATCGGGTAGGGCACACGGAATCGCCGCGCGACCGTGGCCAGGCCGACCACGAGCAGGAGCAGGATCAGGAGCAGCAGCTGGAGATCGTGCATGTCCCGCGATGGTTCGGGTGGAGCTGGGCCTCAGCGCCGCGAGCTGCGGCGGCTCGAGTCGGGCTCGGTGAGAGGACGAGAAGTTGCTTGTGGAGCGAGGTTGCGAGCGTCCCTGCCGGCAGGGACAGGAGACGCGTCGCAAGCAGATCTTCTTCCCGGGGCGGTAGAAGTAGAGCTCCAGAGGATCGTTTTCTAAACAGCCCCCTCCTGAACAGCACCCTCCGCGTGCACAGCGGCCTGGTTCGCAAAACCAGGGAACCGCGTACGGATGTATTCGTTGGCACTGTCCGTGGACAGCTTCACGGTGCCTGGCCCACTCCTGACGAAGAAGTCCCCCTCCGGGCTCTTCTCGACACCCTTCCAC
>JACCXV010000274.1 GCA_013696835.1 Gemmatimonadota bacterium
GCCTGACGCCACCCCTGGCGCGCCGTCCAGTGACGGGTCGAAAGGCGGCATGGAGCAGGGCAAGCAGCCGTCTCACGGGGAGCACGGCGGGATGCAGGCGCCACCGCCGCCAGAAGGCCAGCGCCCCAGCTAGACCGGTGACGGGCAGCTTCGGCTCGACCGGGTGCCACGCACTTAACTGGAAAGGGAGCAACGATGAAAACTTCAAGCTTGGGCAAGTTTTCCGCAGTCGCGTTCTTGCTCGCCGCAGGTCTCCTCCTGCTGCCCGGGGGATTGGAGGCACAGGACTCCACCCGCCACGACGGACGCGGCAAGGCACGTACACACGAACACACGGGGGGTGCGATGGCCGATTCCGCCGTGCCGAAGGACCTGCAAGCATCCATGGGCAGCATGATGAAGGACATGGAAGCCATGCCCATGTCAAAGGATCCCGATCACGACTTCGCCATGATGATGATGCGCCACCACCAGGCGGCGATCGACATGGCGAAGGTGGAGCTCCGCGACGGGAAGAACACCGAGATGCGCCAGACGGCTCAAAAGATCATCCGCGACCAGTCCGCCGAGATCGAGAAGCTCACGCAGTTCCTGGCTAAGCACGGCGAGGCGGCTTCCGGCGGCGCCCGGGGGAACTGAGCAGAGACCTCCGCCATCCGTTCCGCCCGCGCGCCTTCGCGGGCGGAATGGGCCGGGGGACGAGGGTCGCTTGCTTGACGGGGAGGCACGAAAGGCCCCAACTTGGGATCCCATGAGCGACATCCGCGTCAGCAGCCGATCCGGCCATTCCCATCTCCACGATCATCCTCACGCTACCGTGAGGGGGAGCCCGGAGGCGAGCGGCTGATACGAGATTGACCCGTCGTGACCCGCCACCCGCCCTCTCCGGGGCGGGTTTTTTGTTGCGTGCTGCGTCTCACGAAAACCGCCCCGGGTTCGCCCGGGACCGATGGGAGGTTTCGCTTGCCCCGGCTGAACGGTGAGAAGCTGCGGATCGCGGTCCAGAACAGCGGTCGTCTGACGGAGCCCAGCCTGGAGCTGCTGGCCGGCGCCGGGCTCGAGTTCGACGCCTATTCGCGCCGGCTGCTCTCGAGCGTGCGCAACTTCGAGCTGGACATCCTGTTCCTGCGGGACGACGACATCCCCGAGTACGTGCAGGACGGGATCTCGGACCTGGGCATCGTCGGACGGAACCTGGTGGTCGAGCGCGGCGCCGACGTCCGCGAGCTCGAGCCGCTCGGCTTCGGCCACTGCCGCCTGGTGCTCGCCGTACCGCGCGAGTCGGAGATCCGCGCAGTCGGGGACCTCGCCGGCCGGCGCATCGCGACCTCCTATCCGCACTCGCTCGGAAGCTTTCTCGCTCGGGAGGGACTCGAGGCGACGGTCGTCCAGCTGCGCGGCGCGACAGAGATCGCCCCGGCCCTGAACGTCGCCGACGCGATCTGCGACCTCGTCTCGACGGGGTCCACGCTGCGGACGAACGACCTCGTGCCGCTGCGGACGATCCTCGATTCCCAGGCCGTGCTCGTCGCCAACCCGGCCGCGCTCGAGCTGCCCGAGCGGGCCGAGCGCATCCAGCGGATCCTGGTGCGGCTGCGGGCGCTGCTCACCGCCCGCCGGACGAAGTACATCATGGTGAACGCGCCGCAGGAGGCAGTGCCTCGCATCCGGGAGCTCCTGCCGGGGCTGCGGAGCCCCACCGTCGTGCCGCTCGCCGAGCCCGGATACGTCGCGCTCCACGCCGCCATCCCGGAGGAGCGCTTCTGGGAGGTGGTCGAGGAGATCAAGGCCGTCGGCGGCACGGACGTCCTGGTGCTGGCGGTCGAGAAGCTCCTCGCCTGATGCGGCCCCTCCTCGACCGGCGGCTTCCGCACCCGGCAGCCGCGCCGCAGCCCGAGCTGCCCCTGCACACCATCCGCAGCCTCGCCGAGGCCCGCGAGCTCCCCCCGTTCCGGGAGCGGGTGCGTTCGCTCGCGGGGGCGGAGGACGTCGCGCGCGAGCTCTGCGCTCGCGTGCAGGCGGAGGGCGACGCGGCGCTGCGCGAGCTC
>JACCXV010000285.1 GCA_013696835.1 Gemmatimonadota bacterium
ATCACGTGCCTGTGGCAGGTGAACGGCCGCAGCAACGTGCGCTTCCAGGAGTGGATGAAGCTGGACCTGGAGTACATCGACAAGTGGTCGCTGGCGCTCGACGTGAAGATCCTGGCCAAGACGATCCCGGCGGTCGTGCGCGGCGTCGGCGCCCTGTGAGTCGCCGGCTTCAGGCGTGAGGATCCTCGGGATCCAGGGCGGGATCAGCGGCGGCGCGGCGCTCGTCGAGGACGGGCGCCTCATCCGCGCCGTGAACGAGGAGCGACTGGTCCGGCTGAAGATGGCGAAGGGCTTTCCCACCCGTTCCATCCGCTGGCTCCTCCAGGACGCCGGCTGGGCGCCGGAGAGCGTGGACCTCGTGAGCTACGCCGGGCGCCGGACGTTCTACATCCCCGAGGTGCAGCCCTGGCCGGGCTGGCTGACCGGACGCGAGTCCCGCCGCGACCTGGCCGCCTCGCTCACGCCGTTCCTGGGCTGGAGCGACGGCCTGTGGATGGGCATGCAGCGCGGCCGAAACGCGGCGAGCGCGCGCAACCGCCCCAAGCTCCGGCGCCTCCTCGCCGACCTCGGAGTGCGCGCCCCCATGGACGTCGTGGACCACCACCTGGCGCACGTCTGCGGCGCGTGGTTCACGGCCGGCCTGCCCGACGCCACCCTCATCACGATGGACGGCGGCGGAGACGGCTATGCCTCCAAGGTGTATCGCGCGCGCGACGGCAGGCTCGAAGAGCTGCACGCCACGACGACGTTCAACTCGATCGGCGACTACTACGCGTACGTCACGATCCTGCTCGGGTTCAAGGCCCAGAAGCACGAGGGCAAGATCACGGGCCTCGCCGCCTACGGCAGCCCGATCTACGCCGACTTCTTCCGCACCCTGATCGACTACCGGGACGGCCGGATCGTGAACCGCGGGCGCGCGATGTACTGGGACGCCATCCGCAAGATCCGCGCGGGCCTTCCGGCCGACGCGAAGCGGGAGGACGTGGCGGCCTCGATCCAGCGGGTGCTCGAGGACGTCGTCGCGGAGTACTGCCGCTACTGGATCCGGCGCTCCGGGGTGCGCGACGTGGTGCTCTCCGGCGGCGTGTTCTCCAACGTCAAGCTCAATCAGCGCATTCACGAGCTGGACGAGGTGGACGAGCTGGTGGTGCATCCGGGGATGACGGACGAAGGGCTGGGCGTGGGCGCCGCCTACACGAGCCTGTACGAGCGGGGCGGTGCCGACGGCTTCGCGTTCGAGGAGCGGCGGCTCCCCGACGTCTACCTGGGCCCGAGGTACTCGGACCGCGAGATGGAGGCGGCCGTGCGCGCGAGCGGCCTGCCGCACTCGCGTCCCGCGAGCCTCGCCGGCGACGTCGCCGACCTGCTCGTGGACGGCAAGGTCGTGGCCCTGTTTCAGGGGCGGATGGAGTATGGTCCGCGCGCGCTCGGGAACCGCTCGATCATGTACCAGGCCACCGACCCGGCCGTCAACGACTGGCTGAACCAGCGGCTCGACAGGACGGAGTTCATGCCGTTCGCGCCAGTCACGCGCGTCGAGGACGCGGCGCGGTGCTACCTCGGCCTGGCCGGCGCGGAGTACACCGCGCGCTTCATGACGGTGACGTTCGACTGCACCAGCTGGATGAAGGAGCGGATGCCGGCCGTCGTCCACGTGGACGGGACGGCCCGCCCGCAGCTCATCGAGCAGGCGCGAAACCCGCTCTACCACGGCATCTTGAGCGAGTACGAGCGGCGCACCGGGCTCAACTCGCTGGTCAACACGAGCTTCAACATGCACGAGGAGCCCATCGTCTGCAGTCCGGAGGACGCGCTTCGCTCCTTCACGCGAGGCCACCTCGACCATCTCGTGCTGGGCCCGTTCCTGGTCGAGAACGGGACGCCCGACGCGAAGCCGTTCCACGCCGCGCACCACGAGGGGCTCGCGCGGGCCTGAGCGCCAGCCCCAACCCTGACCGGGACTCGCACATGGACGGCTCCAAGGTCCTGATCCTCGGCGTCGACGGCGGCTCCTACGAGCTCATCCGCCGCTGGGCCGGCGAGGGCCTGCTGCCGGCCTTCCGCGAGCTCCTCGCGACCGGCGCCAGCGGCATCCTCGAGTCCACGCACCCCCCCGTCACGAGCCCGGCCTGGCCCTGCTTCATGACGGGCAAGAACCCGGCAAAGCACGGCGTCTTCGACTTCATCACGCATGACGGCAGCGACGTGGGACTCGTGTCCTCCCGGTCCGTCGAGAGCAAGACGCTTTGGGAGCTGCTCTCCGAGAAGGGCAAGCGCGTGGGCGTGGTCGACATCCCCGTCACACACCCGCCCCGGCCCGTCAACGGGTTCGTCATCTCCGACGCCCTGCTCGCGGGCCGTCCCGCCTCCTGGCCAGCCGACTTCCTGGCACGCTGCGAGGAGAAGCTCGGGCCCTACCAGATCTTCGCGCAGACGCCCGAGGCTGACCTGGTCGGCTTCGCCGAAGAGACCATCGGACTGCTGGGCCGCATGGAGACCTACCTGCACCACTTCCTGGACGAGGAGCAGCCGGACTTCCTCGCCGTGCGCCTGGGCGCGCCGGATGCGATCCAGCATTTCTACTGGCGCTACATGGATCGCGACCACCCCCTGCACGATCCCGCCGAGGCGGAACGGCTGGGTGGCATGATTCTCAAGGCGTACGCCAAGGTGGACGAGATCCTGGGGCGCGTGCTCGCCAGGCTGGGTGACGAGTGGACGGTGATGATCGTCTCCGACCACGGCTTCGGGCCGCTGCTCGCCTCGGTCAACCTGAACATGTTCCTGCTGGCCGAAGGGCTGCTGCACCTGAAGCGCGACCCGGTGACGCGTCTCAAGCACGCTCTCTTCCGGCGCGGCTTCAGCCCTTCGCGCGTCTACCGCGCCGTGAGCCGGCTGGGAGGCGAGTTCCTGGCGAAGAAGGTGGGGCGCAAGGCGCGCAACAAGGTCATCGGCAAGTTCCTCTCGTTCGACGACGTGGACTGGTCACGCACGCGCGCCTTCTCGATGGGGCACATGGGGCAGATCTACGTCAACGTGAAAGGCCGCGAGCCGAAGGGGATCGTCGATCGCGGCCCGGCCTACGAAGAGGTCCGGAACGAGGTGGAGCGCGCGCTCCGCAAGCTCGTGAACCCGCGCACCGGCGGAGCGCTCGTCGATCGGGTGATCCGGCGCGAGGAGGTGTACGCCGGGCCCTACGTGGACGCGGCGCCGGACCTGCTCGTGGTCATGGACGACTTCCGGTACATCGCCTTCCCGCTGTTCGCCAGCGAGGCGGCCGTCATCACCTCGAACATTCGCCAGAACGTGAGCGGCAGCCACCGCATGGAGGGAATCCTCGCCGTGCGAGGCCCGCAGGTCGCGCGTGGCCGGACGGTGACCGGCGCCAGGCTCGTGGACGTGGCGCCGACGGTGCTGCACCTCATGGGGCTGCCCGTCCCGGACGACATGGACGGGCGCGTGCTGCGGGAGCTGTTCGCGGGTGCCGGCGATGCGAGCCGGGATGTGAAGTTCGAAGCCGGCCGCGGCGCGTTCGCGCAGGAGGATGGATTCGAGCTGGGGGCCGAGGAGGAGGAGGAGGTCGAGGAGCGCCTGCGGCAGCTCGGCTATCTCGGGTGAATCCGCGCCGGCGACGGGTCCGGCGGCCCTGATCCGCAGGGCGCTCAGGATCGCGCTGGGGGTCGGCCTCCTCGGCGCGCTGCTCCTGTTCGTGGATCCCGGCGAGACGCTCCGCATGCTGCGCCGCGCCGACCCGGGCTTCCTTGTCGTGGCGCTCCTGCTGGCTGCCCTGGCCTTTCTGCTGTCCGTCGAGCGCTGGCGCGTATTGCTCGCGGGACAGAACGTCCACCTGCCGTTTCCGACCCTCAGCGGTGTCCTGCTCGTGAGCACTTTCTTCAACACGTTCCTGCCAGGCGGAGGCCTGGGAGCGGACGTGATCCGCGTCCACGAGGTGCGCCGCCGCACGGCCAACCTCGTGGGCGCCGCCGCCTCGGTGCTGGCGGACCGCTTCGCGGGCCTGCTGGCGCTCCTCGCCCTTGGCGTGGGGGCCTCGCTCGCCGGCCTCGGCGCGGGGC
>JACCXV010000327.1 GCA_013696835.1 Gemmatimonadota bacterium
GGTCTGCCCTCCCGCTCGAGCAGCGTGCGCACGCGGCGAAAGGCGGCGTCCGTGACCCGCAGCAGCGGGGAGCTCGCCGGCTCCGTCTCCGTGCGCGCTGGCTCCGCAGCGGCGCTCGCCGGCTGGCGAGACAGTCGCTTCAGGGGAACGGCTGTGCTATGACTCATGTGCGCCAATCTATCCCTCCAGCCGGGCGGAAGCCACCCGCAGCAGGCGCTCGATCGTGCGCATCTCGCGCGCCAGCATGGTCCCCGCCAGTGAACGCACGTCGTGCTCCATCTCGTGCAGCCGCTCCACGTCCTCGCACGCGAGGATCTCCTCCTGCCACAGACGAAATTCGGCGCTGCCGGCCTCCCCGAGATCCCACACGGGGGCGAAGGTCCGCCTGTGATACGGAGAGAGTCCGCTGGACCGGATGCCGCGCAGATGATCCGCGGTCCCGTAGCCCTTGTTCGCGTCGAATCGGTAGGCCGGGTACGCCCCGTGCAGGGAACGCATGAGCCGGTCGCGCGTCACCTTCGCCACCACCGAGGCGGCAGCGATCGACCGGCACCGTCCATCCCCCCCCACGATGGCCGTATGCGGCCAGGGAAAGTCACGAATGCGGCGGCCGTCGACGAGAATCGCGAAGGATCCCGGCTCCAGCCCGGCCACTGCCAGCCGCATCGCGGCGACCGAGGCGTGGTAGATGTTCACGGCGTCGATGGCCGCCGGGGAGGCGATCCCCACCGCCCAGTCCACGGCAGCCTCGCGCACCTCGTCATACAGGCGCTCCCGCGTGGGCTCGTCGAGCCGCTTGGAGTCGTCGAGCTCCCGGATGCGGGCATCCGGTCGCAGGACCACGGCAGCAGCCACCACGGGCCCGGCAAAGGGCGCTCGCCCGGCCTCGTCCACTCCGACCACCCGCTCGACGCCCTGCGCGTACAGATCGCGTTCGATGCCGCACAGCCGCTGCAGGCGCCGCCGCTCGCGCGCCTCGACCCGCAAGCGAGCGCGGAAGATCGCGCCCATGGCCCGGACCGCGTTGCGCGGATCGGACAGGAGGCGGTCCACGGTCCGCCGGCCGATGCGGGCACGCCGCGAGAGATAGCTGCGCACCTGCTCGACGGTCATCGCGGGAAGGCGTTCGGAGAGATCGCGCGCGGGCCCGCGCGTGCGCGAGGTGGACGGCTCCGGTTGCTCGCCGTCGAGAGAGGGATGGGGAGCGCGCATGGGCGCGGAAGGTTCGGGAGAGCAGACGTCCGCTGCGCCGGCCCGGCCGCCGGCCGATCGTCAGGTGGCGCTGTGCTGGGCCTTCTTCTCGGCGATGCGGGCCGCCTTCCCCGAGAGGCTCCGGAGATAGTAGATCTTCGCGCGCCTCACGCGGCCCTCACGCACGCGATCGATGCTCAGAATCGCCGGCGAGTGCAGGGGGAAGATGCGCTCCACGCCAACGCCGTTCGACACCTTGCGCACGGTGAAGGTCTCAGACACCCCGGCTCCCTTGCGGCGGATGCAGACGCCCTCGAAGGCCTGGATGCGCTCCTTGTCCCCCTCGCGAACCTTCACGTTCACCCGCAGGGTGTCTCCGGGACGGAACTCGGGGACGTCGGACCGCAGCTGGTCCTTCTCGATCTCGCTGAACGTGTGCATGCGACTCGGGGGGGGTGGGAGGACAGCGTAACCGTTGGGAGAAGCCGAACGGAAGCCTGCGAAGCTAGGCCGCCTGCTGGAGAGTGTCAACAACCGGCGCTCGTGCAGGGGGTCCGTTGCGCCGAGGATCTTGACAGCGCGCGGGCCGGGTCGAATAGGAAGGGCTCCGCACGATCCAATCGCAGCCCCCACTTCTACCTGTGGAGCTCCGCGTGAGCACCTGAAGCTCGTCGCGGAGTTTGCGCATGGAGCGGCAGCGGGTGCGCAGGACCCTCGCAGGGGAGGTTTTCATGAACCACGTGAGTCGGATCTCGCTCGCGACCTGGGCGGTCGTGCTGGCCCTGGCCTGGACCGCGATCCCCGCGGCGGCGCAGGTATCCGTGGAGGGAATCGCGCGGCGCAGCTTCGAGGCCATCCTGCGCGGGCGTCAGGAGGTGCCGCGCGTGCAGACGAACACGGTGGGCGAGGCCGAGATCGAGTTCAACGAGGCTCTCACGCGCGCCGAGATCGAGGTGGAGGTCGTGAGCGGGGTGCGCATCACCCAGGCCCACCTGCACTGCGCGCCCAGGGGGGTGAACGGACCCATCATCGTCTTCCTTGCCGGCTTTCACGAGTTGGGCTGGGACGTGAACGGCGAGTGGATCGGTGATGCCGTGATCACCAACGACAACATCACCGATCCTGCCTGCGGCTCGACGCTGGCGGAGATCTCGAGTCCATCCGGCTGGGGCTGGTCTACGTGAACGTCCACTCCGTCGACCGTCCCGGAGGCGTCGTCCGCGGCCAGCTCGGCGAATGAGCTGAGGGCGTATAGTGGCTACTCTCCATCGGCCTGCAGCTCCGGCCGG
>JACCXV010000359.1 GCA_013696835.1 Gemmatimonadota bacterium
GCCGCTCCATCGCGCACGCGACGCAGGACGAGCAGGGTGTCGCGCTCGAAGGCGGGGTCCCGCTGCGGGTGGTCCAGCGTGAAATGGAGCCCGCGGCTCTCCCGCCGCCACAGGGCGGACTCGATGATGAGCGCAGCCACCTGCAGGAGGTTGCGGATCTCGTTTTGCCCCTCCGAATAGGCGCGGCCCGCTGCCAGCTGCTCGAACTCCCGGTGGATGGCCGCGATCTTCTGCGTCGCCCGGCGGAGACGAGCCTCGCGCCGAACGATCCCGACCTCGTCCCACAGGATGCGCCGGATCGATTCACGCAGACGCCGGTATGGGCCCTCCGTCGCCGACATCGCTTCCACCGCCGCGTCCTCTCCACCCGGGTCGATCACGGGTGCGTGGGAGATCCGAGGTCCGGCCTGCAGCAGCTCGCCTGCGCGCTCGGCGGCGTTGCCGCCGACGACCACCGCCTCGAGTAGCGAGTTCGACGCCAGCCGGTTCGCACCGTGCAGCCCCGTGCAGCCCGCCTCCCCCACCACCAGCAGCCGGGGGATGGACGACTGCCCCCGAAGGTCGGTGCGGATCCCCCCGCACATGTAGTGCGCCGCCGGCACGACGGGCAGCGGCTCGCCGAACGGGTCGTAACCGCGCCGCTGGCACTCCGCGAGGATGTTCGGGAAGCGCTCGAGAAGCGTTTCCTTGGGGATCGGCGAGAGGTCGAGCAGCACGAACTCGTCGCCGTGGTCCTTCATCTCGCGGTCGATGGCCCGGGCCACCACGTCGCGGGGCGCCAGGCTGCGGAGCGCGTGGTAGCGGCCCATGAAGGGCTCGCCGTCGCGGCGCCGCAGCACCGCGCCTTCGCCGCGCACGGCCTCGGAGATCAGGAAGGGCTCCTCGTCGGCCGGGTAGAGCGCCGTCGGGTGGAACTGCATGAACTCCATGTTCGCCGTCACGGCGCCCGCACGGTACGCCATCGCGATGCCGTCCCCCGTGGCGATCGGCGGGTTGGTGGTGTAGCGATAAGCCTGCCCGCAGCCGCCGGTGGCGAGGACGGTCACGTCGGCGAGCACGTAGACCAGCCGCTGCTCGCGCACGTCGAGCGCCACCGCCCCCGCACACTGGCTCACCCCATTCCCCTCCCGCAGGAGCAGATCGACGCCGAGCCAGTGCTCGCGCAGCTCGACCCAGGGCAGGCCGCCGACGCTGCGCAGGAGGGCGCGCTCGATCTCGCGGCCCGTCAGGTCGCCGGCGCGCACGATCCGGCGCCGGGAATGACCTCCCTCGCGGGCGAGCGAGAGCGCGGCCGGCGCCCCCGGCTCGCCTTCGGCGGAGACGCCGTCGGGGGGGCTCGGCACCGTGCTGAAGCGAACCCCCAGTTCCATCAGCTCCCGCACGCGCGCGGGGCCCGCCTCCACGACCGCGCGCACGACTTCCGGGCTGCAGAGTCCGTCGCCGGCTTCGAGCGTGTCGCGCACGTGCTGCTCCACCGAGTCGTCAG
Source organism: Gemmatimonadota bacterium (assembly GCA_013696835.1). GTDB lineage: Bacteria > Gemmatimonadota > Gemmatimonadetes > JACCXV01 > JACCXV01 > JACCXV01. The sequence goes on from JACCXV010000359.1 coordinate 1,487, forward strand.
GCGCCGTCACCGCGGCGATACCGCCCTGCGCCCAGTTGGTGTTCGAGTCGGCACTCGCCTTCTTGGTTAGCACGAGCACACGGCCGTGCGGAGCTGCCTTGATGGCGAAGAAGAGGCCACCGATGCCCGTGCCGATCACGAGCACGTCGGTCCGCAGCGTCTCGACTGCGGGCACTTCAGGCGGGCTCGTGGAAAAGGCGATCGAGATCGGCGCACAGGCCCTCTTCGCCGGCGTGTATCCGCAGCTCCGCGACGGCGACCCGGCAGCCCCGGGCCTCACCCCGGCCACGCGTGGGGCGGGGCGCGGAGAGTAGCGCGGAGGCGGGCGCGAAGGCGGGCGCGAAGGCGGGCGCGGAGGCGGGCGCGGAGGCGTCGGCGGCGGCGATGAAGGCGTCGGAGGGGAGCCGGGCGGCATCCTTCTCCGTGGTGACCAGCTCGGAGCCTGGGGGGAGCTCGCGCAGGAGTCCGCGCAGGTCGGATGCGTCGTAGCGGTGGTGGTCCGGAAACACCACGTGCGCCGCGACGGGAAGCCCAGCGCCGAGCAGCGCCCGCTCGAAGGAGCCGGGG
>JACCXV010000387.1 GCA_013696835.1 Gemmatimonadota bacterium
CGGCGGCCCTGCGCGAGGAGCGCCGGCGCAGCTGGATGGCGTTCGGGCGCGCCCGCGCCGCGCGGCTCGGCTTCTCCGAGCCGCCGTACGACGACGACGCCAAGCACGCCTGGGAGGAGAACCATCCGGCCGGCTTCTTCGAGCGGAGACGGGCGTTCGGGCCCGAGGGCGAATACGGGCGTTGGCTCCGCGGCCTGGACGCCGTGCGACTCGAGGACGGGGTCGCGTTCGTGCACGGCGGCCTCGCGCCGGGGCTGCCCTTCTCCTCGCTGGAGGCGCTCAACGCCCAGGTCCGGCGCGAGCTCGAGGAGCTCGACCGGCTCTGGGCCTCCCTCTCGGAGGAGGGCCTCCTGTGGGAGGACCTCACGTGGGGAGAGGCGCTCCTGCTGCTGCGCGTGGAGCTCACGGTCTGGGAGGCCGTGGACTCGCTCCCGAGCGAGAGCGTGGACCCCGAAGCCCTGCGTTCCAGGCCGGCGGACGAGACGCTCGACGACGCTCGGCGCCTGCTCGGCTGGCAGACGTGGACCGTGAACGACCCCGACGGCCCGCTCTGGTACCGCGCGCTGGCGGCCGAGCCCGAGGAGCCGCTCGCCCCGCACGTCGAGGCCCGGGGCGATCGGGCCCGCGGAGGTCGGGGGAAAGGAGGGGCCGGCGGAGGGACCGGCGGGAGAGCCGGCGGAGGCGCCGGCGGCGGAGCCCGGCACGGGCGAGCCGAGAGCCCCGCACGGGGACGCGCTCCTGGGACTGCCGCTCGAGAGGATCGAAGAGTTCCTCCGGACGGCGCCGATCTCGGAGGTGCGGAAGCTCTCGACCGGCGTCACCAAGCCGTCGCGGGCCACGCTGGACGACGGCGCGCTGCGCCACGACGCCGCGATCCAGTCGGTGAACCACTGCGAGGAGGTGGGGACGCGGGGAGGGCGGCGGGAGCGCGAGTGCGACAGCTACCGCTACAACCTCGCCGCCTACGAGCTCGGCAAGCTCTTCGGGCTGCGCTTCATCCCGCCCTGCGTCGAGCGCGAGTTCGGCGGCCGTGACGCGGCCTTCACCTGGTGGATCGACGGCGCGATGACGTTCGCCGAGATGAAGGCGCAGGGCCTGAGCCCCCCGGACGGCGTGGCGTGGAACCACCAGCAGTTCGTGGTAGGCATCTTCGACGAGCTCATCTACAACACCGATCGCCACAGCGCGAACCTGCTGGTCGATCCGCAGTGGCGCGTGTGGATGATCGACCACACGCGCGCCTTCCGCGTGCTCAAGCGCCTGCGCAACCCTGGCATGCTGGCCCGGCTGCGCATGCCGCCGGCGATGATGTCCGCTCTCGAATCGCTGACGAGCGAGACCCTTGACGTCTGCTGCCGCCGGTACCTGTCTTCGGAGGAGATCAAGGGAGTGCTCGCACGGCGGGACAGCATCGTCGGTCTCTTCAGCTCCGCCACGACGGCGGCTTCTCCGGCCCCATGAACGCCGTTCTCGACACGCCGGTCTTCTCGATCAACGGGACGACGTACCTATGGCGCGACGTCGTCCAGTTCGCCCAAACCAACTGCGAATGGCAACACCTCGAGGAGGATGTGCGCCGGGGCATCGCCTGTCTCAAACGAGCAGAGAAGGAGGAAGACGGCCCTTCGCCGGACGAGATCCAGGCGGCCGCGCGCGAGTTTCGCTATGAGCGGGATCTCGTCAGCGCGCACGACATGAGCGTCTGGCTCGAGCGGCGGGGCTTGGACGTCGAGGCCTGGACGGGATACATCCGCCGCGCCCTCCTGCGCCGTCGCTGGGAGGATGAGCTCGATCATACCTGCGAGACGTACCCCGTAGCTGAAGAGGAGCGGAATGGCGAGTTGGCGGCGGAGGGGTTCTGCGGAGGCCATTTCGCTCGTTTCTGCCATGACATGGCCGCGCGGGCGGCCGTGTTCGCGCGGCTCGCGGATGAGGACGCAGCCGCCGCGGAGGGCTCCGCCGCGACCTCGCCGGAGCAGCCAGCACCCGGGCCGAAGGCCGACGACGCAAAGAAGGATCCTTCTGCACTCGAGACGGCGTACCGACGTTTCGCCCTCGAGGCCGTGGGCGACCGGGCGATCCGGGAACAGATCGCGTCGCATCATCTGGAATGGATCCGCATCCACTGCAGGTTCGTGGCCTTCACCGAGGAGAGCGCGGCCCGCGAGGCGGCGCTGTGCGTGCGGGACGACGGCCTCGACCTGGAGGAAGTCGCACGGGACGCGGGGACGTCCGTGCGCGACGTCCGGCTCTATCTCGAGGAGGTGGCGCCCGGTCTGCGGGAACGCCTGCTCGCCGCTCGGGCCGGTGAGCTG
>JACCXV010000408.1 GCA_013696835.1 Gemmatimonadota bacterium
CCCCACAGGTCCGCGGTCTGGATGAGCAGCGGATGATCGGTCAGCGTGTCCGCGAGGGTCCCCCAGGTGAAGCCGAGGTCGCCGAACTGCAGCAGCTTCTCGAGCGCGAGCCACGTGAACGGGAGGAACAGCGCCGCAGACCGGCCCGTCCGCCGCCGCAGCCAGTGCGCCCCGCCCACGGCGAGGCCCACGAGGCCGCCGAGGTAGAGACAGCTCAGCACCCAGGTGGGCGCCATGAGCGGGGTGAAGCGGACGAGGTCCCACAACCAGAACAGCAGCACCAGGTAGAAGACGGAGCCGAAGAACGCTCCGTGCAGGAAGCCGCGGCGGAAGCCAGGGCGCGCATCGAGATCCAGGACCGACAACAGGGGAATCAGGGCGACGAGGGCCACGGGGCCCAGCGGCAGGGGGGGGAACGCGAGCGCGAGCAGAACGCCGGCCACCGCCAGCCGGCCCTGCTCCCCGCGCTCGAGCAGTCGAGGGGGGACGCGCGGCAGCCTCAAATGTTCTCGCCGATGAACGGGAGGATCGGCAGCAGCAGCCGGTTCAGATAGCCCGAAAGGATCGCGAGGTAGTTCGTGAAGATCAGCACGCCCACGCAGACGAGCAGCGCGCCGCTGACGATCGACACCGGGCGCAGGAAGCGATGGAAGCGCGCGGATACGGTGAGGAAGGTGCTCGTGGCCGTCGACGCCAGCAGGAAGGGGATGCCGAGCCCCAGCGCGTAGACTGCCAGGAGCAGCACGCCCGTGCCCACACGCTCCGTCGTCGCCGCGAGGGTGAGGATCGTTCCGAGGATGGGGCCGATGCACGGCGTCCAGCCCGCGGCGAACGCCACGCCCACCAGCACCGTGCCGGCGTAGCCCACCGGCCTGTCGCGCAGGTGCAGCCGCTTGTCGACGTTGAGGAACGGGACGCGCAGCACGCCCAGCAGATGGAGACCGAGGAGCACCACGAACACGCCGCCTATCCGCCGTATCAGATCCTGGTGCTGCCGGAAGAACTGACCAGCCGCCGTCGCCGAGGCTCCCAGAGCGACGAAGACCAGCGAGAAGCCCGCGATGAAGAGCAGCGAATGGACGGCCGCGCTCCTGCGGACCTGCGGGCGCGACATCCCTCGCGCGTCGTCAAGGGAGAGGCCGGTGACGAACGTCACGTAGGAGGGAACGAGCGGGAGCACGCAGGGGGAGAGGAACGAGAGCAGACCCGCCGAGAAGGCTACCAGCAGGGGTACCGACTCGACCATGGCCGCCCGCTACTGGATCAGGACTTTCGTCCCCACCTCGACGCGCTTGTAGACCTCGTCGATGTCGCCCTTCGCCATGCGCATGCAGCCGTGGCTCACCGCACGCCCCACCGACGCCTGGTTCTTCGTTCCGTGGATCGCCAGCCCGTCGCCCAGGTAGATCGCGTGTGAGCCCATGTCGCCTGGGAAGTAGCGCTTCGGGCTCGCTGGCGGGGGGACGCGCAGGCCCTTCTCCACGTAGAACCAGTCCGGCGCGTACCAGACGGGATTCGTCTCCTTGCGGCCAACCGTGAAGACGCCCACCGGCGTGTCGAACTTCCAGCCTCCACCGTGCTTCATGTTGTACTCGAGGAAGCTGCCGCTCCCCGTCGCGACGGGGTAGCGTTTCACCAATTCCTTGCCCCGCATCAGGTAAATCGAGTTCTCTTCAACTACCACGCGAAGATAATACTCGTCTGATCCGGGCAGGGCGTACTCGGTTCCGGGCGTCGAGCCCAGGATGTCGAGGAATACCTCCTCGCCCACCGCAATCAGGCTCTGCGCGTCCGCAGTGCGTGGCATGAAGGCCGCGAGCAACACGCAACCCGTTCGGGCGAGCAGCAGCGTCGACCGGCGGCCAAGGCTCATGCGGAAGTTCGTTTTCAGGCTCAGTTCGGGCCAGGGCAGGGGGAACACTCTCTGGTCAACCGGTGATCCCAAAGGTCTCAGGCGGCAAATGTAGCGTGGGCCCGGGGGGTGGGGAATAGCGCCGGGGGGGCGTTCGTCGCCTTGCCGACGACTTGCCTTGCCTTGCCGCCCCTGCCTCGCCTTGCCGCCGCCGCCGCGGTTCGTCAGCGTGCGCCGTTTCCGTTCAGGGGACGGATGTTGGGTGCGCGGTCATCGGGGACGGGGTGAGGCTCGACGGCGAGGCTGAAGCCGATGCGCTCCCCCTTCGCGACCGGGTCGGACGTGCGCCAGAGCACCTCCTCGCCATGGACGTTGATCTCGGCCTCGTAGTAGCCGCCGCGGAGCGTTGCCCGTTCCACGTCGCCCGTGAAGACGGGCTCGCGGCTGCGCTGCAGGCTTTCCGGATGGATGAGCAGCAGGTAGGGTCCCTCGGTGATCGGCGCCTCCGCCTTGAGGGTTCCGATCGCCGTCTCCCACCAGCCGTTCCGCAAGTACTGCGCGGGGACCAGGTTCGCGTCCCACAGGAACTGCGCCGAGAACGCGCTGCGCGGAGAAATGTAGAGCTCGTTCGAATCCCCCTGGTCCAGGACCTTGCCGCGCCGCAGCACGACGATCCGGTCGCCCAGGCCGAGCGCCTCCTCCCGGTCATGCGTCACGTACAGCGTGGTCATCCCGAACCCTTCGTGGATCCGCCGGATCTTCTGCCGCAGGCGGCGTCGGAGGTGCGTGTCGAGGCTCGCCAGCGGCTCATCCAGCAGCAGGACCTTGGGCTGGGCGATGAGGGCCCGCGCCAGTGCCACGCGCTGGCGCTCGCCGCCCGAGAGCTCGCCGGGGAGACGGCCGCGCAGGTCGTTCACGTCCATGAGCGAGAGCAACTCGCGGGCGCGCTCCCTGCGCTCCGCAGCCGCGACGCCGCGCACCTCGAGCGGGTATTCGACGTTGTCCTGGGCCGACAGGTGCGGCCACAGCCCATGCTCCTGGAACACCATCCCCACTGGCCGCTGCTCGGGAGGCACCAGGATCGCTTCGTCGCGCGTGACGATCTTGTTCCCGACGTGAACCTCGCCCCGGGTGAGCGGCTCGAGCCCCGCGATCGCGCGCAGCAGCGTCGTCTTGCCGCATCCGGAGGGCCCCAGGAGCACGGTTAGCTGTCCCGCCCGCATCTCGAGGTCGAGCGAGTCCAGCACGTCGCGGTCACCATAGCTC
>JACCXV010000414.1 GCA_013696835.1 Gemmatimonadota bacterium
CACGAATCCCGTCGCACTCAGGAACGTGCGGGGAATGCACGCCGGGGACCGCGTCGTCATCTATCATACGGGAAAGGAAAGGGCGGCCGTGGGGTGGGCACGGGTGGTGCGTGCGGCGTACCCGGATCCTGCGGCTGAAGCAAATCGGGTCGTTGTGGACATCGTGTCTGAAGACCGCCTGGACCGATCGGTGGCGCTTGCCGCGTTGAAGGCCGCCTCCGAGTTCGCGGAAAGCCCGCTCGTCCGCCAGGGCAGGCTCAGCGTGGTGCCGCTCTCGGCGTCCCAGCTCGTCGCGCTGCAGCGGATGTCGTCGGGCGGGAGCGAATGAGGCGAGTCTGGTCCCGCCCCTGCCCCGCCGGCCGGTAGCCCACGGGCATGTCAGAGGTAACCTCTGTTGCGAGGAGAATGAATCGATGGCGAACTCGGAGAAGGCCACCTTCGGCGCCGGGTGCTTCTGGGGGGTGGAGGCGGCGTTCCGAAAGGTGGAAGGAGTGCTCTCGACGGCGGTCGGCTATCTCGGCGGGACCTACGAGAACCCGACCTACAAGGATGTGTGCTCGGGCCGCACGGGCCATGCAGAGGTCGTCGAGGTCACGTACGACCCCGCCCGCGCGGCGTACGAGGACCTGCTCGCCGTCTTCTGGGAGAATCACGATCCGACGACGCTGAACCGGCAGGGTCCCGACGTCGGAAGCCAGTACCGCACCGCGATCTTCGTCCACACGCCGGAGCAGGAGAGGGCTGCCACGGCTTCGAAGAAGGAGCTGGAAGGATCAGGGCGTTTTCGCAGGCCGATCGTCACCGAGATCACGCCGGCCTCGACGTTCTACATGGCCGAGGACTATCACCAGCAGTATCTGGAGAAGCGCGGCCTGGCGCAGTGCCACATCGGCTGACCGCCGACTCCCTCAGCCGCTAGCCCGCCCGCCGGCTGCGCCACTCCTCCGCCATGCGGATGCGCTCCAATGTCGTGGGGTGCGTCCAGAAAAGCCCCTTCCACACCGCGGGCGGATCGACCCACCCGAGGTTCACCACGCTGGACCTGCGCTCGTAGTCGATGAAGGTCTGCGCATCGCCGGTTAGCTCGAGCGCCACGCCATCCGCCTCACGCTCCATGGCGCGCGAGATGGCATTCGAGACGGGGTCGGCCGCGAACAGCGACACCGAGAGCAGCAGCCAGAGCAGCGGGATGCCGAGGGGATCCTCGGGTCCCTCGAGTCCCAGTCGGCGGACGCGCGCGAGACGTCCGTGCGCCGTCCAGAGGAACCAGCAGAGGAGCGGGATCGCGGCGATCGACAGCGCCAGACCCCGCACGATGTGTCCCCGCGACCAGTGGCCCAGCTCGTGGGCGAAGACCTGGCGCACCTCGGCCGGCGACGCGTTCTCCAGCAGGTTGTCCCACAGAACGACCCGCTTCGTTCGGCCGAGACCGGTGAAATAGGCGTTCTCCCGCACGGTCTTGGCACTCGCCTCCATCACCAGGATGCGGTCCAGCAGGATGCCCTCCGCGCGCGCCATCTCGGTCAGGTCCTTCCGCAGCTCGGGATCCCGGAGCGGCCGATAGCGGTTGAAGAGCGGATCGACCACGAGCGGGTAGGCGAAGGTCGCGGCCACGACCACCACGATCGCCACACCGGCCAGCGCCGCCCACCCGGCGCGCGGCATTCGCTGCCGCAGCTGGAAGTAGAGCACGGTCAGCAGCGAGAAGGCCGCGCCCCAGATTCCCAGGCCCTTGGCGGCGTCGCCCAGCCACCCCCCAAGGCTCTGATGCGAAAGCTCGTAGCGATGCTCCTGGAGATAGCCCGACGCGAACGCCACGGGCAGGACCGCCGCGAACGTGACGGCCAGTACCACCCACGCGAGGAAAAAGACGCGCGTGGCCGATGAGCGGGTAAACCTGCGGGTCAGTCGCTTCGAGACGGCCGGCAGGAGCGGACCGAGGAGCAGCATCGCGTAGGCGGCCCAGCGGATGGCCCGCGCGTTCAGCGCGTAGACGACCTTGCCGCGATTGTAAGCTTCGCTGCGGCGCAGGAACTCCGCATCGAAGTAGCGCTCGGCCGCGGGTCGGGTATCGCCTGAGCGCGCGGTCTTCTGACCGCCGCGCGGCGCGTTCTCGATTCGAGCCTCTCGCCCGGCGGCCATCGCCGCATGGGCGACGAGCCCCACGAGGAGCGGCGTCAGCGCGACGAGGGCGAATCGAAGCCTCACGGACGAGGGGGGTCCGGATCGGTTCCCATCCTCGGCAATTGGGGATCCGCGCTCTCGCCCGGCGATCCGGGATCCGCGCCCTTGCCCGGTGGCTCCGGATCCCCGCCCGTCATCGGCACGAAGCGCACCCCCATCAGGACCTCCTGCTCGAAGCGGGTGCCGTCGGCCGAGCGGCGGACGCGACGCAGCTCCTGCATCGATCCGCCCACCGGGATCACCATCCTGCCGCCGGGGGCGAGCTGGTCCAGGAGGGGCTGCGGAACTTCGGCGGGCGCGGCGGTGGCGATGATGCCGTCGAACGGGGCGGCCTCGGGCCAGCCACCTCGCCCGTCCCCGATCCGCACGTGCACCGCCTCGTATCCCTGCTCCTCGAGGATCCGCGTAGAGCGCCGTGCGAGCTCAGGCAGGATCTCGATGGAATGGACCTCCGCCCCAAGCTCGCAGAGCACGGCGGCCTGGTACCCCGACCCGAGGCCGATCTCGAGGACGCGGTCCCCGCGTGCGACCTCGAGGGCCTCGGTCATGTAGCCCACCATGTACGGCTGCGAGATGGTTTGATCCCTGCCGATCGGAAGCGGCCGATCGTCGTAGGCGAGGTCCAGGTACTCTTCGGGGACGAACACGTGGCGGGGGACGCGGCGCAGGGCGGCGAGCACGTCCTCGCGCGCGACTCCGCGGCGCCGGATCTGCTCGTCGACCATGCGCTGGCGCCGCAGCGCGAGCTCCTCCTCCCACCCCAGCATGCCGAAACTATCGCCGCTCGGCGATTCGCCTCGCAAGCTCGGCCAGCGGCTCGCGGTACGTCTCGCGGCCGCGCAACAGGGCCGCCGCGCGGTCGCGGTAGCCGGCCGCCTCGTCCCAGCGCCCCGCGTCGACCGCGATCTCGGCCAGGTAGTAGTACGCGACCCCGTTCGATCCGTCCAGCACGAGCGCCTGCTCGAACCGCTCCCGCGCCTCGCGGTCGCGGCCCGCGATCCAGTACCCCTTGCCCTCCTCGACCAGGCTCTCGGACGCGTGGCGCTTGGGAGACTCCGCGCCCGTATCCGTTCGCTCCGGAGTGCGAACATCCGCGGGTGCGGGCGGAGCCGCCGTGGCCGTGCGCTCTGTGCGCCTGCCGCCGCTCGCAGCCGGCGCTCCCGCGCGCGTCTCGGGCCGGCCATCCTTGTCGCGGAAGGCGCTGCAGCTCGTGAGGGCAGCGACGGCCAGGGCCGTCAACGAGGCCGTTCTCAGAAGATCCACCACCCGTCCTCCTCCTGTGGCGCAAGGTAGCCGTGCAGCGGGCACACCTCCGTCGGCTCCGTTCCGATGACGAAGGGCTCGTAGCGGACGACGGGGCAGTCTGGCGTGGAAAGATACCCTGAAGCGGGGTCGATCCCAACCAGGAGGATGTCCTCGGGCGCGTTGAACTCCGGCGCCACTCCGGGGGCATAGGCCAGCATGAAGCGGGTCCAGATCGGCAGGGCGGCCCGATCGCCCGTGAGCCCCACCGGTCGATTGCTGTCGAATCCCACCCACGTGAGCGCCAGCAGCTCCGGCGTGTAGCCCACGAACCATGTGTCCTTGTAGTCGCTGGTCGTGCCCGTCTTGCCTGCGGCGTGCTGGCTGTAGCCCATCCGGCGCGCGGGCGCGGCCGTCCCGCGCTCGAACGTTCCCTGCAGCAGCGAGTTCACCAGGTACGTGGCCTCGGCGTCCACGACGCGCTTCATCTTGATCTCGCGCTTCTCGAGCGTGCGACCCTCCGAGTCCACGACCTGCACGATCGTCAGCGGCTCGGCGCGAATCCCGCCGTTCGCGAGCGTGGTGAACGCCGCCGCCATCTCGAGCGGCCGCACCTCGAAGGCCCCGAGCGCGAGGGACGGCAGGGCCTTGAGGGGGCTCGTGATGCCGACGGCGCGGGCGGTCGCGACGACGCGTTTGAGCCCCACCTGGAGCGCCAGGCGGGCGGTGGCGACGTTGTACGACTTCTCGAGAGCGGTGCGGAGGGTGACCGTGCCGTGGGTCTGCTTGTCGTAATTCTCCGGCGTCCAGTTGCGGCCGCCGCTGGTGAGCGTGAAGGGATCGTCACTGATGCCGGTGACGGTGGTGTAGCGGCCCCCCTCCGGAGTCTTCGACTGAAACGCGGTCAGGTAGACGAATGGCTTGAAGGTCGAGCCCGGCTGCCGGCGCGCCTGGGTGACGCGGTTGAACTGGGAGCGCCCGTAGTCGCGCCCACCCACGAGCGCCTTCACGTAGCCTGTCTGCGGATCGATCACCACGAAAGCGCCCTCGAGCTGTCCGGCGGTCTTCCGCAGCGATGGGTAGCCTTCCTCGAGGTGATCCAGCCCTTTCACGAGAGCCTCGCGCGCCTGCCGCTGGGCGCGCATGTCGAGCGTCGTGAAGATCCGCAGCCCCTCGGAGGTCAGCGCGTCCTGGCCGTACTGCTCCTCGAGCTGCTCCAGCACGAAGTCCACGAAGTAGGGAGCGGTGTTCAGCTCCGGTCGCCTGCCCCCCACCTCGATCGGCTCCTTCCGTGCGGCGTCGTGTTCGGCGCGCGTGATGCGTTCCTGCTCCAGCATGAGCCGCAGTACGAGGTCCCGGCGGGCTTCCGCACGGGCGCCGTGCGTGTAGGGGTTGTAGAAGCCGGGGTTGCGGATGAGCCCTGCGAGCAGGGCGCACTCGCCGAGCGTCAGCTGGCCGACGTCCTTCGAGAAGTAGTACTTGGCGGCCTCCCCGACGCCGGCGATGGAGGAGGAGCCCTGCTGCCCCAGATAGATCTCGTTCAGGTAGGCCTCGAGGATGTCGCGCTTGCGGTACTTGGCCTCGAGCACGAGCGCCATCTGCGCCTCCTTGAGCTTGCGCGAGAGCGTCCGCTCGTGGGTGAGGTAGTAGTTCTTGACGAGCTGCTGCGTCAGCGTGGAGCCGCCCTGCAGCTCCTCCCCGGGCTTGAGGTTGGCGAAGGCGGCGCCCGCTATGCGAACGGGATCCACGCCGCGGTGGGTGAAGAAGCGCTTGTCCTCGACCGCGAGGATCGCATCGGCCAGGTCGCGGGGCACCTGGCGCAGCGCCACGGGCGTGCGGTCCTCCATGTGCTCGTCGAAGATCGAGGCGATCATCTCGGGCTCGAGGCGAGCCAGCGAGAGATCACGGCCGCTGCGCCCGTCGCGCATCGCGGTCACGCGGTTCCCGGCCAGCGAGAGCTCCAGCGGGAAGCCGCGGAAGGCTCCGTCGGGATAGTCGAACTCGTGCAGGTGGATCGTCAGCCGGTCGCGGCTGCGGCTGTACTGCCCCGGCCGCGGCGTGGCCGAGACGCGGCGGTAGCCCAGGCTCTCGAGCTTGATCGGGATCTCGGACCGGGCGAGGTTCAGCCCCGGGTAGATCGGTTCCACGTCGGAGTAGATGCGCGAAGGGATGTTCCACTTCCTCCCCTGCCACTTGGCCGTGATCTCGCGCTCCAGCGAGAGCGCGTAGACGGTCAGGAGGACCGCGAGGAGGCCGAGAGCCGCCAGGCCAACGACGGCTCCCCGCCGCCATCGCCGGCCGCCTCTGGACCCGCGGGAGGTGGTGCTCCCGCCGCTGCCCGTGCTCCTCGTCCCCGAACGCGCGGGGGAGGGGTCGCCACGGGCGCCGCGCCGCGGTGGCCTGCCGGACCGAGGAGTCATGAACCGCCGGGTGTGTGGGAAGGAGAGCCGGGGGTCGCGAGGAGCGGCCGCCACGAGGGACTCTTACTGCTCCAGGGCGACGAAAGTTGCAAGCCGTGCAGGCCACGCCCACTTTGCGGGGGCCATGCCTCCCGCCGCGTCCGAAGCTCCCTCCACCCTTCTGTCGTACGAGCAGATCCTGGCCGCCCGCGCGCGACTCGCTGGAATCGCGAACGAGACGCCCGTCTTCACCTCGCGCACCCTCGACGCCCGCACCGGCCGGCGCGTCTTTCTGAAGTGCGAGAGCTTCCAGCGCGGGGGCGCGTTCAAGTTCCGGGGCGCCTACAACAAGATCGCGGAACTCTCCGCGGAGCAGCGGCGGCGGGGCGTCGTCGCGTTCTCCTCCGGCAACCACGCCCAGGGGGTGGCGCTCGCAGCGCGGCTGCTGGGCGCTCCGGCCACGATCGCGATGCCCTCCGACGTGCCGGAGGTCAAGCTCGCCGCGACGCGCGAGTACGGTGCCGAGGTCGTGTTCTACGACCGGCAGGTCGAGGAGCGTGAAGACGTGGCCACGCGTCTCGCGGGCGAGCGCGGGCTGACGCTGGTGCCCCCGTACGATGATCCTGCCATCATGGCTGGACAGGGGACGGCGGCCGCCGAGCTGCTGGAGAGCACCCCCGATCTGGACGCACTCCTCGTGCCCGTGAGTGGGGGAGGGCTGGCCGCGGGGTGCGCGACCGCGGCGCACGCCCTGCGGCCCGAGCTGAAGGTCTTCGGGGTCGAGCCGGAGGACGCGGAGGACACGCGCCTCTCGTTGGCGGCCGGGGAGCGTGTCACGATACCCCCTCCGAGCACGGTCGCCGACGGGCTGCGTGTCAGCGCTCCGGGCCGGCTGACGTTCCCGATCCTGAAGCGCCGGCTGACCGGTGTCCTGATTGTCTCCGACGAGGAGATCCTGGACGCGGTGCGGTTCGCGCTGCTGCGCATGAAGCTCGTCGTGGAGCCGTCGGGTGCCATTGGCATCGCCGCGCTCCTTGCGCGCCGGCTGCCGGACGCCTTCCGGCTGCCGGACGCGTGCCGGCGGGTGGGCGTGATCGTGTCCGGCGGGAACATCGACCCCGCGCTGCTGGCCTCGCTGGGCAGCGGCCGGGAGCCGTCCTCCGAGCTCTCCGCGGGACAGCCGGCGTGACCGTGCGCCACCCGCACGTGCCGCCCTTCATCCCCCAGGTGGGGGCGGACGTGGCCGCCGAGGAAGAGCGGCTGGTTCGCACGCGCAGGGACCTGCATGCGCATCCTGAGCTCGGTTTCGAGGAGGTGCGCACGTCCGCGATCGTGCGCGAGCGCCTCGCTGAGCTCGGCATCCCATACCTCGCGGGTGTGGCCGGGACGGGCGTGGTCGGGCTCATCGAGGGGCGGGCCGCCCCGCCCGGGGGAAACGGTGCGAGCCGCGAGCCTCGCGTCCGGCCGACGCTCCTGCTGCGCGCCGACATGGACGCGCTGCCGCTGCAGGAGGAGAACACGGATCCCTTCGCCTCGCGCGTGCCGGGAAAGATGCATGCCTGCGGGCACGACGGGCACACCGCGATCCTGCTCTCCACGGCGGCAGTCCTGCTCAGGCGCATCGACCGGCTCGCCGGCAACGTGAAGCTCGTGTTCCAGCCCGCGGAGGAGGACCCCGGCGGGGCGCAGCCGATGATCGAGGCCGGCGTGCTGCGCGAGCCGCACGTCGACGCGGCAATCGGGCTGCACCTGTGGACGCAGCTGCCGGCCGGCACGGTGGGCCTGTCGAGCGGCCCCCTCATGGCCTCGGCCGACGAGTTCACGATCGAGATCCGCGGCCGGGGCGGCCACGCCGCGGCGCCGCATACCTGCATCGACCCCATCGTGGCGGCTGCCCACGTGATCACCGCCCTTCAGACGATCGTCAGCCGCAGCGTGGACCCGCTCGAGTCGGCGGTGGTCACGGTGGCGCGGGTCGAGGCCGGGGGCAGCGCCTACAACATCATCCCCGAGAAGGCCACGCTGCGCGGCACCGCGCGCGCCTTCAGTCCCGCCGTGAGGGCCGCGTACCCGGAGCGGATCGAGCGCGTGGTCCGCGGCGTGTGCCAGGCGCTCGGGGCGGAGCACGCCTTCGAATGGAAGGCGTACTATCCTCCAGTCATCAACGATCCGGCGATTACGTCCGTCGTGGCGCGCGAGAGCCGACGCCTGCTCGGCGAGGACCGGGTCTTCGAGGACATCCGCTCCATGGGCGCGGAGGACATGGCGTTCTACCTCCGCGAGGTGCCGGGCTGCTTCTTCTTCTTCGGTGCCGCGAACTTCGCCAAGGACGCCGCCTACCCGCATCACAACCCCCGTTTTCGGATCGACGAGGACGTGCTCGCCCCGGCGGTGGAGCTGCTCGCGCGATGCGCCGAGTCGGCGCTCGGCATGCTCGCCGCGGCCGGGGCCGAGCGTGGCTGACC
>JACCXV010000185.1 GCA_013696835.1 Gemmatimonadota bacterium
CGCCGGCCGGGTTGCAGCGCTTCCCCGACCTCGGCGTTGAGCTCGTCGACGGACGCGCCCTCGATGTGCATGCGATGCCAGATCTCGGCGTTGAGCAGCAGCCAGAGACGGTTGCCGTGGTCGTTCCGGCCGGACAGGTGGGCCTCCAGGAGGCGCACGATCGGCTCCCGCCGGAGGTACCCCGCCTCGACCAGGTGGGCCTCGGGCAGGTAGCGCGCGAAGAGGGCGCGGAACTGGGGCGCCATGAGGTACGGCAGGGCCGAGGAGAATCCCTGCTTGGGGCGCTCGAGGATCTCCGCCGGCAGGTAGCGCCGCGCCAGCTTCGCCTGCAGGTAGCGGCGCGTGCGCCCGCGCACCTTGAGGCGCGCCGGCAGCGTGGCCACCAGCTCCGCCAGCCGGTGGTCCAGGAACGGCGAGCGCGCCTCCAGGCCGTGCGCCATCGTCATGCGGTCGAGGATCGTCACCGAGTGGTTGGGGAGACGGACCATGCTGTCGGCGAGCAGCATCCGGTCCACGCTCTCGAGGACCCGCTCGTCGTCGTGCCAGAAGATGACGGACGCCTCGGCGTCGAACCCCGCGACCCGGCTGCGGAAGGCGTCCGTGTAGAGGTCCGCGCGGCGCTCGGGCGTGAAGTAGAAGTACGAGAGGCTGCGCGCGTAGCGCCTGCCGCCGCTCACCGTCGCGAGCTCGTCCAGCCAGCGCATGCGGTGCGAGAGGCTCTTGTACCAGAAGCCGTCGGGCGCGCGGTCGAGGATGCGCCGCACGACCCCGCGGCGCAGCGCCTGCGGGAGCGCGGCGTAGTAGCGCACGTACTGCGTGCCGTAGTACCGGTCGTAGCCGCCGAACAGCTCATCGCCGCCGTCGCCGCCCAGCGCAACCTTGACGTCGCGCCGGGCCAGCTCCGCCACGCGGTACACGCATGCCGAGAGCGGGTCCGAGGGCTCGTCGAGGTGGTGCACGAGCGTCGGCAGCAGGCCCGCCAGGTCCCCGCCGATGGATGCCTCGCGGTGCTCCGTGCCGTAGCGGCTGGCGACCGCGCGTGCGGCCGGCGCCTCGTCCCACGCTCCGTAGGGAACGCTCAGCGAGAAGGTGTGGAAGGGCTCCCCCGTCTCCTCGCGGATCAGCGCGGTCACGATCCCCGAGTCCATGCCGCCGCTCAGGAAGGCCCCCACCGGCACGTCGCTGACCAGGTGCAGACGCACCGTCCGCCGCAACTCGGCGTCGAGCTCCGCCAGGGCGTCCGCCTCGGACAGGGGCCGCTTGGGCTCGTAGCGCAGGCCCCAGTACCGGCGGGTGGACACCGCGCCTCGCTCCGCTTCGAGGACGTGGGCAGCCGCGAGCTTGTGCACGCCCGCGAACATCGAGCGCGGCTCGGAGATCACGCGCAGCGCCAGATACTCGTCCAGCGCGAGCGGGTCGACGGTGCGGAGCTGGGGGGCGACAGCCAGGATCGCCTTGATCTCGGAGGCGAACAGCAGCCGTTCTCCCTGCCTGGCCCAGTAGAGCGGCTTCTGCCCCAGGTGGTCGCGGGCGAGCAGCAGTCTCGCCCTCGCCACGTCCCAGATCGCGAAGGCGAACATGCCGCGCAGCTCGCGCACGAGGTCCGGGCCCAGCTCCTCGTAGAGGTGCACGAGCACCTCGGTGTCCGAGCGCGTGCGAAAGCGGTGCCCGCGGCGTTCGAGCCCCGCGCGGAGCTCGGCATAGTTGTAGATCTCGCCGTTGAGCACGACCCAGGCGGTTTCGTCCTCGTTCGGGATCGGCTGCCGTCCGGTCTCCAGGTCGATGATGGCCAGGCGACGAAAGCCGAAGCCGTAGCCAGCGCCGACGTGCACCGTCGCGTCGTCGGGCCCGCGATGCGCGATCGCATCCGCCATGCGGCGCACGTCGCCCGCGGTCACCCCGTGCGGGTCGACGATGCCGGCGATCCCGCACATCAGCCCCTCCCGTGGCTGGTCGCCGCGGGCTTACGGGCCCGCGCGCACCACATGTAGCCCTCGGTGAAGGGGATCACCCTGTCGAGGAGCGAGAAGCCGCGCAGCAGGGGGTAGGCGGCCGCGTACGCCCGGAACTTCCATCCCACGGCCTGGAAGTCGCTCCCCGATGCCGGCGACGTGTCCCCGTGGAAGTGGCCGTCGGCGTCCCCGCCGCCCGCCGCTTCCTGCGCGCGGGTAGCTCCCTTGTGATAGACGAGGTTCAGGCTGTTCTCGACGAGCTCCGTGAAAAGGCGCGAATAGCTCTCGAGGCGCTCGACCTCGAGTCCCGCGCCCCTCAGCAGGGCCTCGATCTCCGACCGCGAGTACCCGTCGCGCGCATGGCCGAAACCGCCCGTGTCGGCCGTGAACCGGTAGAGCTTCTTCAGGCGATACCCGGGGCGGCCGGACGGGCCGTCCGGGCAGGTCAGCAGGAAGGACCCTCCCGCGCGCAGCACGCGGACCATCTCGCGCACGAAGCCGTGGTCGTCCTCGAGATGCTCCAGGAAGTTGATGCCGACGACCACGTCGAACGAGGCGTCGGGGAAGGGCAGAGGCCCCGGCTCGATCAGCAGCACGTCATCCTTCAGGAGCTCGCGTGCCGAGCGCACCTGCTTGGGGTCGAAGTCGCTGCTCACCCACTCGCCGCCGCGCTGGCGGAGGAGCCAGCTGGAGGTTCCCGTGGCACAGCCGATCTCGAGGCAGCGGCGGCCTGTGACGGGCGGCAGCATGCGCAGCACGGCTTCGAGCGTCTCCTTCTTCTTGATCGAGCGGCGGTACAGCCGGATCTGCCACGGCTCCGTCATGTCAGGACACCCTCCTCGCGATACGCGTCGATGGTGCGCCTCACGCCCTCGTCCACGTCCACGCGCGGCTCCCAGCCGAGGAGCCTGCGCGCCTTGCCGATGTCGAACGCATAGTCGTGCGCGTAGAAATCCACGCGCCGCGGGTAGATCGGAGGCTGCACCCGCAGCGGCCGGCAGACCGCCTCCACCAGGGCCGAGGCCCAGCGAACGGGGCGGTAGGGGAGGCGCCGTGTCGGGGCCGAAACCCCGAGTGCGAGGGCGATGCGCTCCACGATCTCGCGCAGCGGCAGCGCCCGCGGACCCGCAAGCAGGAAGGCCTCCCCAGGCGCGACAGGCGACTCCTGCGCCGCCAGCATCCCGTCCAGCAGGTCGTCGATGTACACCATGTGCCGCCGCCCCCGGCCGTCTCCCAGGTAGACGAAGCTCCCCTTCTGCACCATCCGAAAGAGCTTCTGAAGCCGCCTGTCGCCGGGTCCGTAGACGTCCGCCGGGCGCACCGCGGTGGCCGCGTAGCCCGTCGTCCGCGCCTCCTCCAGGACCCAGCGCTCCGCCGCCGCCTTGGTGTTGGTGTAGATGTCACGCGGCCGGTAGGGGGCGGTCTCGTCCACCACGCGGCCGCGGATGTCGCCAGTCACTCCCATGGTGCTGCAGTAGACGAAGCGGGCGACGCCAGCTTCGCGACTCGCCCGCAGCAGGTCCTGCGTGGCCGCCAGGTTCGTGTCCCAGAACACGCGGTCCGGCACGTCGGCCTCGCGCATGGTGGCCGCGACGTGGTGCACGGCGTCCACGCCCCGCAGGGCACGGGCGTGCAGCGCGCGCTCCGCCACGCTCCCACGCACGACCTCCACGCCACGGGACTCGAGCTCCGTCGCGTTCGCGGCCTCGGCAGGGGTCGCGACGAGCGAGAGCAGCCGCACCTCGTCGCCACGCTGCAGCAGCCTGCGGGCGAGGGCCGAGCCGATGAAGCCTGTCCCACCGGTGACGAGGACACGCATGAACCGTGCTCCACGGCGTGGGTCGCGATATGGGTCCCTCTACGACCTGGGGCCCGTTCCGGGTGCGGGCGACAGCCGCCCCGGCAACGCGACTCGCGGGACGTAGCGGTAGACCTGCACCGTCCGGTCCTTGCGGCCGAGACGCGCGCCGAACTCGCGCTCGAGCTCCGCACGGCCGATCAGCCACTCGCCGCTGCGCTGCGCCTCGGTCCCGCTGCGGCCCTCCAGCGCGGAGGTGATGAGCCGCCGCCGCACGAGGATCCACGCCTCCCTGCCTTCCCGCTCCAGCCGGCCGAAGTCGACCTCCGGCCGGTCGCGGAAGGCGATCTTGTCGGACGGAATCCGGGGAAGCCCCGCGTAGAAGGCCGGCAGCCGGTCGTTGTACCCCAGGATCCGCGCCCCGGGGGCCCCCTCGCGGCGCGCGAATGCGACGGCGTCCTTCCACGGCTCCCGGTTCCCGTGGCCTTCGACGAAGTAGAGCACGTCCTCCTGCAGGCTGGGCAGGATCAGCAGCAGGACCGCGCCCGCCCAGAGAGCCCGCCTGCGATCTCCGAGCACGCGCCAGAGCCGCGTCAGGCTGATGCCGGCGAGCGCCAGGTAGGCCGGCATCGTCGAGAACAGGTACCGCGTGTTCACGTCCTGCACGGAGTGTACCAGCAGGAGGAACAGGGTGGGCAAGCCGGCCGCCAACCCGAGGAACAGTGCCTCGTCCCGCGAGTTCCTCCATGCCAGCACGAGGCCCAGCGCGGCCAGCGCCAGCACGCTGGGGGTCAGGTAGTACGCGAGCTTCTCGAAGAGATCGCCCGGCGAGTCGCCCCACGAGGAGCTTCCTGTCCCGAGGTCGGGCAGGATGGCGAAGACCACGTATCCCGCCGAGAGGATCAGCAGTGCCAGGACGAGGGCCAGGACACGCCCGCTCGCTGCGCCGCTCGGGGCCGAACGAAGCAGGATGGCCCGCAGAAGGATGAACCCCGCCGCGATGGCGACGAAGATGCCGCCCGTGAAGTGGGTGAGGAACGTGAGCAGGGCCAGGAGGAAGGAGATCGCCAGCAGTCGCCGGCGTCCCTCCACTACCCCGACGTAGAAGGCGTACAGCGCGCCGGTCTCGAGCAGCATCAGGAGCGTGTAGTAGCGGGCGACCTGGGACCAGTAGAGGTGCCAGGGCGAGAGCGCCAGGAGCAGCAGGGAGCCCCACATGCCCGGGCGGCGAGCGAAGCGGTGGAACCACGGCACGAGCAGCGGCACGGAGACGGCACCCACGACCGCGGGGACGATTCTCGAGGTGAACTCCGAGACGCCGAACAGCTCGAAGACCGCGCGCTCGACGGTGTAGAACAGGGGATAGCCGCCCAGCCGCTCCCTCAGGTGGTAGGCGTCGATGACGGTGTAGACCTCGTCCAGCCAGAAGCTCCACTCCCCGAGACGGTAGATGCGGATCGCGAGCGCCAGCGCGAAGAGGGCCGCGGAGACGGCGATGCCGGTTGGTCCCAGTCGCGCACGCCCGACGCCGGGGCGGCGGGGGCGGGCGAGGCCTGGCTCCGCATGCACCGTCGTGAGAGCGGGTGCCGTCATGTCGTCTGGAGAGGGCGGGACGGACTGCAGCGCGCCGTGAGCGGGGGCGGAGCAGCGAGGCGTGGGTGCATTGGGCTGGCGCCGGTGTCGGAAGCGGGCATCGGCTGGATGGCGTGGGCTGGGGTCGAGTCGATCCAGGCCACAGGATAGCGCCACCCGTGGCGAAATGCGCCTGCTCTCCCCGTCCGACAGGTCCCATGCGCTCTGGCCGCGCCCGCCACCGCTTGCCGCTTCGCCGCGAGCCGGGATATTCTCGTCGCGCCGTTTCCTGTTCGTCGCCACCCACCCTTGCTCCCGGAGGACGCGTGCGCAGAAACCCCGGGGCGCTGGCCGGACGCGAGTTCGACCTCGTCGTCGTGGGCGGCGGCATCTTCGGCGTGTGCGCCGCCTGGGATGCCACGCTGCGCGGGCTCTCCGTGGCCCTCCTCGAGAAGACGGACTTCGCGCACGCGACGTCCGCCAACTCGTACAAGATGATCCATGGCGGGATCCGCTATCTCCAGCACGGGGATGTGGTCCGGCTGCGGGAGTCGAGCGGCGAGCGCCGGGCGCTGCTGCGCATCGCGCCGCACCTCGTGCACCCGCTTCCCATCGTGATCCCCACGTACGGGCACGCCTTTCAGGGCAAGGAGCTCCTGGCCGCGGGCATGCTGGCGTACGACCTGCTCACCCTGGACCGAAATCGCGGGATCGGCGCGGCGAACCGGCGCATCCCGCGTACGCGCCTGCTGCCCCGCGAGGAGGTGCTGCGTCTCTTCCCCGGGCTCGAGCCCCGGGGACTCACGGGCGGCGCGGTGTTCCACGACGGCCAGATGTACAATCCGCCGCGCCTGGGACTGGCCTTCGTGCGCTCGGCGGTGGAGGGCGGCGCCGTGGCCGCGAACTACGTGGAGGCCGCCGCCTTCCTCGGCGGCGACTCGCGGGTGACCGGCGTACGCG
>JACCXV010000417.1 GCA_013696835.1 Gemmatimonadota bacterium
ACCCGGCGCAGGGCGCGGGACGTACGCCGGGCGACGCCCCGGTCCAGCCTGAACGTCTTCCGGCAGCCCCGGGCGACACCCTGCGTCCGCAGGAGATCCCCGCACCCGGCGAGGAGAAGCCGGACCCCGAGCCGCCACCACCGGCAGTGGAGGACTCGGTGGTCCCCGCCGCTCCCGTGGAGCCGCGTCCGGCCGCGGTTCCTCCTGTGCGCGGCTAGTGGCGATCCGCTCCCGCGAGAGCCTGTTCCAGGTCCGCCCCGGCGAGCTCTCACGAGTGGTGGCGCTGTTCGGCCACCTGCTGGTGGTGATCGCGGCGCTGATCGTGCTGAAGTCGGTCGGCAGCGCGCTGTTCCTCAAGCGGCTTGAGCCGGACAACCTGCCCTACCTCTACATCGGCAGCGCGCTCACGGTGAGCGCGGTGATCTCCCTCTCGACACGCTTCATCGACCGCGTTCCCCGGCGCCTGCTGATCGTGGGCACGACCCTCTTCTTCGTCCTCAGCCTGGTGGCCTTCCGGCAGATCGTGCACCGGCCCCACGGCGACTTGGTCTATCCCATCCTCTACCTTTGGGTTGAGGTCTACGCCACGGTCATGGCGACGCAGTTCTGGACCTTCGCCGGCGATCTCTTCACGGGCCGTCAGGGTCGGCGGCTGTTCGGCCTGATCGGCGCGGGCGGCGTGATCGGCTCGATCCTCGGCGGCATCATCGTGAGCTTCCTGGCCGAGCCGCTGGGCGGCGAGAACCTGCTGCTCGTGGCCGGCGGGCTGCTGCTGCCGATTCCGGCCCTCGTGTTCTTCGCGACCCGCGGGGGCGCGGCGCCGGCGCGGCCGACACGCCGGGATCGCAACGAGCGGTACGTGCGCGCGAGCCTCGCCTACTTCCGCGAGCACCGCTATCCCTGGCTGCTGGCGAGCATGGTCTTCGTGACGGTCGTGGCGACCACGTTCATCGACTACCAGTTCAAGATCCTGGCGGCGGAGGCGAGCCGCAGCGCGGCCGGCCTCACCAAGTTCTTCGGCCAGTACAACCTCATCGGCGGCATCCTCAGCCTGGTCTGCCAGCTCTTCGTGACGAGCTTCGTCCTGAATCGGCTGGGCGTCTTCGCCGCCGTGATGCTCATGCCGACGGTGCTCATCGCAGCCTCGGCGGTGCTGCTGCTGTCGCCCGGGCTCGCGGCCGTGTTCGTGATCAAGCTGCTCGACTCGGCGCTCAGCCACTCAGTGGATCTCTCCGGGAAGCAGCTGCTCTACGTGCCCCTGCCGGAGCGTCTCTCGGGCACCCTCCTCTCCTTCATCGACGGGCTCGTGGGTCGCGTCGGTCTCGGTTTCGCGGGCATGCTGCTGATCCCGCTCGTGTTCCTGCTCTCCACCGCGCAGCTCGGCGCCGTCACGTTCGGGTTCCTCGTGGTCTGGGCACTGCTGGCCTTCCGCACGCGCAGGGAGTACCGCGAGGCGCTGCAGACGTCGCTGCGCGAGGGCGGGTTCCGGCCGGTCTTCGATGCTCAGGCTCAGCTCGACCGGACGACAACCACCGAGCTCGTCAGGGCGCTCGAAAGCGGTGACGAGAGCCAGGTGCTGGTGGCGCTCGATTTCATCGAGCAGACCGATCTCGACTTCTCGCCCTACCTCCGTCGCCTGCTCCTCATGCGCTCCCCCGAGATCCACGTGCGTGCGCTGCGACACGCTGCGGACCGCCGCGAGCGGGCGGACCTGGACATCATCCTGGGCATGCTGGGCACCCTGCCCCCGGAGGTCACGCCCGTGGCCGTCGAGGCGATCGCCCAGCTCGCCCCCGACCAGGCCGCTGCCCTGATCCGGCCGTTCCTGAACCACCGCGACCCGCGCATCCGGGGTGCCGCCATCCGGGCCGTACTGTCCGATGGACGCTGGGACGCCAACGATCTCGAGGCCATGCGGCGCTTCGAGGAGATGCTCGCGGGTGCCTGTGAGGATCCCGAGCAGTGCAGGCTCGAAGCCGCCCGCTCGCTCGCCGACCGGCACCTGGCGTCGTATCGCTGGTATCTCCTCCACTTCCTGCGGGACGGCTCGCCCGAGGTGCAGCGGGCCGCGATCGCCTCCGCCGGGCGCGCGGGGGAACGTCACTACCTCCCCATCCTGCTCTCGAAGACCCTCAGCCGGCACACCCGGGAGCCGGCGGTGGACGCGCTCGCCGCCTACGGCGACGAGGCGATCCCGTTCCTCGACGACGTGTTCGAGAGCGCCGTGGGGTGGAAGCGGCTTCGCAAGAACGTCATCCGCGCGCTGAGCGAGATCGGGTCTGCGCGCGCGGCCGACGTGCTGCTGGACAAGATCCGTCTGGCGAGCTCCTCGGAGCGCTACGATCTGATCAAGGCGCTGAACAAGATCCGCGACCGTCGCCCGGACGTCGTGTTCGACGACTCCCTCGTCGGGGATGCCCTCTTCCGCGAAGCGGAGGACTACTACCGCAACGCCCACTACCTCGTCCAGCTGGGCGCGCCCGAGCGCACGCACCTGCTGATCACGTCGCTGTCGGAGCGCCTGATCTTCACGACGGAGCGGGTGTCGCGCCTGCTGGCGCTCCTCTATCCGCCCGCGATCATGTCCAGCATCTACCGCGGCGTTCACGGCAGGAACGTGCGCCGCGCCTCGAATGCGCACGAGCTGCTCGACACCCTCATCGATCAGCCGGATCGGAAGCGGCTGGTCCTGCCGCTCTTCGACGATCTCCCGCCTCAGGACACCATCGCGGCAGCCGAGGGCCAGTTCACGTTCGTGAGCCGTTCCGTCCCCGCCGTGCTCGAGGAGATCGTGGGGCACTCCGCACCCTGGCTGCGGATCTGCGCGCTATATTTCGCCGGCGACCAGGGGGTGACGGAGCTGCGACCGCTGCTCGAATGGACGGCGCGGGAGGACGCGGACGAGGAAGCGCGGCGAAGCGCCCAGCTAGCCCTGGTCATGCTCGAGAATGGATTGCGGACGCATGTCGGCGGGAGCGCGATGGAAACGCTGGTCGAGAAGGTCCTGTTCCTGAAGGAGGTCGAGATCTTCGCGGGCCTCATGGCCGAGGACCTGACCGAGCTGGCCGGCTACCTGCGTCCCGTCAGCTTCGCGGAGGGGGAGACGATCTTCGAGGAGAGCGAGTCCGGGGACGCGCTCTACATCATCCGTTCGGGCCGGGTGGATCTGCACTACAACGGGCGGCGCACGGAAAGCAGAGGTCCGCAGGCATCGCTGGGTGAGCTCTCGGCCGTGGATCAGGGTCCCCGAACGTTCACGGCGATCGCGGGGACGACGGTCGAGGCCTTCGAGATCGGCGAGCTCGAGCTCGCCGAGATCCTGAATGAGAACGCGGAGATCAGCCGCACGATGCTGCGCGTTCTGGCTGGGCGCGTGCGGCGCTACCTGCAGCTCGAGCTGGCTGCGCTGCAGGGCGAGGTCACGCACGCCGAGCCCGCGCTCTAGCCTCTCCCGGCTCGCGGCGGGCGCGTTTCGACCGGTGGACGCGCTGCGGGCCGGTGGCGCACTGCGGGTTGGCGGCTCACTGCGGGCCGCCGGGGCACTGCGCGCCGTCCGCCTCACGCTGCTGCTCGTCTGTGCCGCGCTGGCGGCGTGCCGCGAGGAGGACCCCCGGCCCACCCCTCCCCTGCTGCTGGTCGTCGTCGTGGACCTTTCCGGCCCCCACGCCACGGACGGCGCGCAGATCCGCAATGGCGCCCGGCTGGCCCTGCTCCAGGCAAGGGCGACGACCTCACCCGAGGCAGGCTCCTCCCCCGGACCGCTCCTCAGGCTCGTGGTCTTCGACGACCGCGGAGACCCGGCACGGGCGTCAGCGCTCGGCCGCCGGCTTGCGGGAGTGCCGGAGGTGCTCGCGGCGATCGGTCCGGCCGACGTCGCCGCCGCGCGCGCCGCCATCCCCGCGTACGAGGCCGGGCGCAGCGGCCTGCCCCTCCTGATCCCCACGGTGCCCGGCGCCGACCCCCGGGGCGACGGACGCTGGTCGTTTCGCATGGGGCCGGGCGCCGGCTATATCGGGGAGACGCTGGCCTGGTTCCTCGTCACGGAGCTCGGGATCGACAGCGCGGCCACGTTCGTGGGGCAAGGGCCGCTCGGAGAGGCCGTCGCGCTTGGCTTCGCGGCCGAGGTCCGGCGCCTGGGTGGTGGCACGAGGGAGCCCGTGCTGCTCTCCTCCGGGGCGCCGGATCGTCGCATTCGGGAGGCGGCGCACGTGGCCCCCGCGATCGTGCTCGCCGGCCCGGCAAGGATCACCGGTCCCGCGCGAGCGGTCCTGCGGCGCGCGGGGATAGAGGCTCCCATCCTGCTCAGCGATGTTCCGGACGTGGCCGGGCCGCTGGACGGGGAACAGGCGGGAGTCTTCTATCCGCTGGTGTTCGACCCCGTGGGCCAGCGTCGGGCCCGTGCCTTCGCCGACTCCTACGAGCGCGTCTTTGGAACGCCGCCGCAAGCGCCGGCCGCTCTCGCGTACGACGCGGCGCGTCTCGTGCTGCGGGCCGTGCGCTCGGGTGCGATGGACAGGGACTCGCTCAGGCGCTGGCTCCGGGATGCGAGCCGCCAGGGCGCCTTCCACGGCGCGACGGGGAACTTCTTCTTCACTCGGGAGGGCGAAGTCGTGCGAGACCTGACCATCGCCGCGGCAGGCGGCGGCCGCACCGTGCGCCACGGACCCGTCGTGCGCCGCCGCCGGCGTTTCGTCGGGGGTCCTGCACGGCGCGGCTCGAGCTAGGGCGAGGGGTCGTGCGAAATGCGAAGAGGGAAGCCGGTCGATCGGCTCTGCCACGTCGCCCCGTGAGGTGACTCGGCAGGCTCTAAGTCGTTGCCGTGCAAGCCGTATGTGGCACCATGAGCCCCTCTGCGCCGGTCCTCTTCTCACGGGTCAGTCTTTTGCAGGTGCCGAGACCCATGCGTCTCAGCATCCGCAACAAGCTGAAGTTCGGGTTCTTCTCCCTGCTGGCCATCGTGCTGTTCGTCGCGTTCTTCTCGATCGAGCGCCTGCAGAGCCTCTCGGATGCCGTGGACGCCGACCTTGGACGGGTGCTGGAGACGCACGACCTGGCCCTCGCCATCTCGAACGACCTCTACGGGGAGATCCTCGCGGCGCAGAACTACGTTGTGACGCGGCGCCCCGGGGCACGCGACGCGTACCGGGAGCGCGCGGACAGCTTCGCGCGCCAGCTGTCGGCGCTGCTCCGGAAGGACCTGACCCCGCAGGCTAGGCAGCAGCTCGAAGAGATCCGTGCCGGCCATGCCAGCCTGGGGGTGAAGGTGGGAGCGGCCTTCGCCGCGACCGACGGGGGCGACGAGGAGCTCGCGCTGCAGGAAACGCGGGAGCTGCTGTCCGTCAGCGCGCTCCTCCAGTCGTCGACCGATCGCTTCCGCCGGCTGGAGATGGCCGAGCTGGGCCAGCTCCGCGGCGGGATCGCGCGCATGGTGGACCGGCCGCGGCTGATCCTGATGGCGCTCGCGCTCGGTCTCTCGCTGCTGGCTGCCGTGCTGCTCTTCTGGATGATCCGGTCCGTCACCATGCCGCTTGCCGAGCTCGTGGGCGCGACGGAGCTCGTCAGCCGGGGCGATCTCACCCGCCGCGTCCCCGATGCCGGAGAAGACGAGTTTTCCGAGCTCGCCCGCAGCTTCAACGCGATGAGTGCGAGCCTGCGCGCGCTCGTCGGCCAGGTGGACACGGCAAGCGACGGCGTCGCCCGCTCCGCCGCGGGGCTGAGCGCCACCACCGAGGAGCTGAACGCCTCGGCTGAAGAGATCTCCTCGACCATGGCCCTCATCTCGGACGGCGCCGAGGCCCAGTCCGCCAAGGCGGAGCGCGCGATGGACATCATGCAGGCCCTGCTCGACGCCTCTCGGGCGATGCAGCGCCACGTGCTCGCCGCCGACGAGGTGGGGGGGCGGATCCGCACCGTCGCCGGCGCCAACGTGCGCGAGATCGAAAGCGCGCACAGCCAGCTGCTCGAGATCCAGACCGCGGTGGAGACGTCCGGCCGCCTCATCGCACAGTTCGGCGACACCAGCGAGCGCCTGGGGGAGTTCGTCGACAGCATCAACGCGATCGCCTCGCAAACCAACCTGCTGGCGCTAAACGCCGCAATCGAAGCCGCCCGGGCGGGCGAGCACGGGCGTGGCTTCGCCGTGGTGGCGGAGGAGGTTCACAAGCTCGCCGAGGAAAGCGCCCGCGCGGCGGAGAGCGCTCGCCGCACGCTGCTGCAGACGCGGCGCCACATGGACGACGCGGTCGCGGCGACCGCGGCCACGCAGCAGAAGGTGGCGGTGATCGAGGAGGTCTCGACCCGCACCCGAGGGGCCCTCGGCCACATCGGGGAGGCCGTCGAGGAAGCTGCCCGCAGCACGTCGGCCATCACCCAGGCCGCGGAGCGGCAGATGGCCCAGATCGACGACATGCGGCTCTCGATCGAGGAGATGCGGCACACGGCCGAGAGCAACGTGGCCAGCGCCACCGAGGTGCTGGCGGCCACCGAAGAGCAGACCGCCTCGATGGAGGAGATGGCCGCGGCAGCGCAGGACCTGGCACACCACTCGGAGCGGATGAAGCGGGTCATCGGCGAGTTCCTGATCGCCGGCGAGCCAGGCGAGGATCCGGCGCGCTCCGCCCCGGAGCCCGCTTCATCCGCGGCGGGGTCCTCATCGTCGCAGGCCGGGCGGACAGGCACGCGACGGACCAAGCTCGCGGCGTCCCGCCGACCCCTGGCTCCGGGCGAGTCCTCCCCCAACGGCTCCGAGGATCCCGGGCAGGCCGAGCGGCGCGATCGGACGCAGCGGCCCTGGGCGTCCGCGGGGAACGAGCCACCATCCTCTCTGCGCAGGACCGGCGCCGGCTCCGCCGCGTGACCTCGCCCCCCACTCCGCCCGCCCACTCCACGGGCGGCGGCGCCGACTTCGCGGGGGCCTCGTTCGACGCGATCCTCAAGCTCGCCGTCGCGCGCGGGGCGTCCGACATCCATGTCAAGGCCGGGGACGTGATCCGCGTGCGCGTGGACGGGAATCTGGTGCCGATGGGCGAGAAGCCGCTCACGGTGCAGCAGGTTCGCGCGCTCGCCGAGAGGGTCGTGGGCGACGGTCGTCTCAGGGAGGGCCTCGACAGCATCCGCGAGCACGACTGCTCCTATGCCGTCCAGGACCTCGGCCGCTTCCGCGCCAACGTGCTGCGCCAGCGCGGGTCGGTGATGCTCGTGCTGCGCGCGATCCCCATCGAGGTCCCGACGTTCGCGGACCTGCGCCTGCCGGCGGTCATCGAGACGCTCACGCGGATCGAGCGCGGCCTGGTCGTGGTCACCGGCATGACCGGGAGCGGGAAGTCGTCGACGCAAGCCGCGATGATCGAGCACCTGAACCAGCGGGTTCGCAAGCACGTGGTGACGCTGGAGAACCCGATCGAATTCCTGTTCCGTGACAAGCTGTGCTCCGTCACGCAGCGCGAGGTGGGACCGGACACCGACAGCTTCGCCACCGGCCTGCGCTCGGCGATGCGCCAGGACCCAGACGTGATCCTGATCGGCGAGATGCGCGACGGGGAGACGATCGACATCGCGCTCAAGGCAGCCGAGACCGGGCACCTCGTGCTCTCCACGCTGCACACGCCCGATGCCCTGAGCACTATCCACCGCATGCTGGCTGCCTTCCCGCCGCAGGAGCAGCGCTCCGTCAGGGTGCGGCTCGCCGAGTCACTGCGCGCGGTGATCTCGCAGCGCCTGCTGCGTGCCCGCTCGGGAGCGGGGCGGGTGCTCGCGTGCGAAGTCATGGTCATGACCGCCACGATCCGCGACATGATCATCGCCGAGCATCCGCTCGAAGAGATCCGTGAGCTGATGCACGAGGGGGGAGAGAGCTACGGGTCGCAGACGTTCGATCAGCACCTGGAGCAACTCGTCCGCGAGGAGCTCGTGTCGTACGAGACGGCGCTCGCCGCCTCGACGAATTCCGCCGACTTCGGTCTTCGCTTCCGTCTGGGTGGCCGCCCGGCCGCCGCCACTGCCGCGCCGGGGCCGCTCGCAGGCTACGACCTCGCGGGCTGAAGCCGCACGACCTGATCGGCGGACGTCGCGATCCGCGCGAGTCCACGTCCGCCGCCACACCGTCCGGCCCCGCTCCAGAGCGTCCCCATGAGAAAGGCCG